>DAIOVD010000246.1:0-4708 GCA_036759185.1 Catalimonadaceae bacterium
GGAAATCGAATGTGACAGCAGAATGATGCAGAGGATTTGGATAATGTTTCACCAAGCCTTCCATTGACAATTGAACAGCAATGGTTGAACTATATGAATAGCTTCCATCCAGATCCACCATTTTCAAACGATAGTAGCCTCTTCCCTCAACCGGATCTTCATCGGTAAACTGATACCGGAACCCTCCGTTTTCCTGATTTTTTGTTCTTGACATCGGCTGGATTTTGCCAAGTGCTGTCACATTTCCTCTGGCATCCAGACGTTCAACAGTGAAGTGACTCATATTGCGTTCTGAAGCAGTTTGCCATTGTGTGACAACTTTTCTTCTCGCATCCATATGGCCGGTGAATGATACCAGGTGGACAGGCAAAGGAAGGTCTTCCAGTTGTGTGCCTCCGGTAAAATCGCTGAAGCTTGTGATGCCGTTCCATGTGAAAATGGCGGTGGTTTCATTATAAGATCCGCCTTTCAGCCAGCCAAGTTCAGAATCCCATTTGTATGCTTTTATCGGATTCGGATCTGAATCCCGGACAATCACTATATCCGAGTGCTGTCCTGTTGTATATGAAATATTGTAACTAAATGGTCCTGTCATACCTCCGGGTCGAACAGACCAATAAAACGGAAGATATCTGGTTACATCATTTGACATGCCCGGATGGGCTGCTGATGTCAGATTAACTTCCAGTTGGGAACTGCCAGTCAATCCGGCTGCATTCAGTTGGATGGTGATAGGCTTGTACGAAAGTGCGTCTCCCACGGGATATACAGCGTAGGATGCATTCACAGGCACCGATGTAATCGGCCGGATGATTTTACCGCTTTGTTCTGCCTGCACATAGGAGGAACCATCCGGATCAATCAACAAGGTGTTGTTATTAAGAACCAGATTGTAGGTTCCCAAAACCAGAATACCGGAATTAAAGGCCAGTTGTGTCTGTAGCCGGAGGTTGTTCACCAGATATGCTTTCCGGCCGGATTTACTCATTTCAAGGTAGTTCAACACCGGGATCTGCGTACCACCAATATTTTGGTTGAGTCCTCCAAACAATACGAAACGGGTGTTTCCGGAAGTGATTGTACCATCGTTGGTGAGATTTCCGGCAAGTCGAAGTTGTTCATTGGATGAACCGTTTCCAGCTGTAAACGTGCTTCCGTTTTCTACTACAAGATTTCCATACAGAGTGATCCGGCGGTTTGTTAGACTTTGCAACGTTCCGTTTTGAACCGTCATGTTTCCATTTATTGTCAGTGAGGCATTTGGCATTGAAACAACACCGGAAGGCACATTGATGATCAGGTTGTTGTACACAACCCTTGAAACGGGTAACGTAACAGAACCCCGGTATTCGATGGTTCCGCCTCCCGTTTGAGTAAATGTGGCATAGTTACCGGTTGGAAGATTCGCAGTTGCCAGAGCAATTTTACCCTTTCCAAGAATAGTTCCCAGGTTGTGGCCGGTTGTGGAAGCCAGATTCAATGTTGCGGCATCTTCCAGGATGACGGCAGAAGCGGATTTGGAGTTGGCTGTGGCGGTAAGGATATCGGTTCCAACTACACGGATAGCAGATCCGGGCATCGGTACGACATTCAGTGCCCATGTAGAGGCGATTTCCCAGTTTCCTCCCCCCGTTCCATTTGTTAAATATGGAATAAGAGAAATAAATTCGTCCGGCTCGCCTGCAGTGTAATCTCCACCGATGTAGGTTACATATCCTGTATTTCCTCCATCGACAATGATTGTATTTGTGCCTACGTCAATCGTACCCAGAAATCCTCCGATTGCCCAGTTTCCGGTCGGTCCGTATCGGGCAGGATCGTAATCATTCTCGTTTCCTCTTGAGTTCGCATCCGACTGATCATAGTTGAATGTCATATTTGCCTGGAGGTTGGCGAACCCGGTTGAGTCTACTTTCCAGTAGTACCGTAGTTCTGAATTGTTGCTGCTCAATGTATTCGGGTGCTTATCGTTGATAGCCCGAAGTGTGATGCTGCTGCTCACCGCCGTGTTTTGCTGGATATTGAAGTAAGCAGGCGTGTATTTCACCACACCAATGGATGGATTTACGCCAACTGGAATCAGAATTGTTGCGGCACCGGCTGCGAAATTTTTCGTGATTCCGGCGTCTGTCAATGCCCCATTCACTTTAATGTATTTTGTTGTTCCGAGTCCTGTTCCCTGGAAGACAGCGTTTTGTCCCAAGGACATCCGGTTGGCCAGCAAGTCGATAATCCCTGTCGTAAGCACGACATCTCCATTGAAAACAAATGAGCGCTGGAGGTCAAAACCCAGGTTGTTGGCAAATTCTGTTTTTCCAAACTGAGCTCCATTTGTCCCCGTCACGATTTGCTTGAGTGTGCCATTCAAAAGAAGTTTTCCGGATGAAGTGGAAATCTCTCCGTTGTTGGTTACTGTACGGCTCACCGTCATCGTGTTGCTTCCCAAAGAAACATTGTCCAAGGAACTCACTGTGAGAGCAGTGCTGATGGTTACCGGAATATCAACTGTAAGCACAGATGCAGTCCCGTTTGTATTGGCTGATTCAAAATTGGTGCAGGTAAGTGTGCTGGAACCACTCAGACTCTGAGCGCTTCCGGATCCGTTAAAGCGGACAGTACCGGTTCCTCCACTGTAGGTTCCATTTTTTACCAGACTACCTCCAATATTCAGATCCAGGTTGTTCATCAGGCAGGTGGTTCCGGCATCGATCGTGTCATTTTCAAAGACGGTAAGATTGAAATTCCGGTTGTCTAGGGTCGGATTTAGTGAGCCGGAATTAACCAGGCGCAGGCTATAAAATCCATGACTGTTTCGTACGAGAAAGTTTGCGCCTGAAGCCATCAGTGAGCTTCCGACCTGGAAAGTGCCACCTGTATAAACAGGGGTACTGTCTGGTTGAATGTTGACATCGAATACAGAAGGTTGCCCAACGCTTCTCATGACAACAATTTTTCCTCCTGAGACCTTAAACCTTGAATTTGTACCTGCAACTGCAAACATTCCCCTTGTCAGATCGGGCGCCCCTTGACGGCCGACCAGTAACGTACCACTGCGCATGGTAAAATTGGGTGCCGCTACCATCCCGATACCTTTCAGCTGAGATCCGATAATGACGGAGTCCGATGTGGCGATGGTAATAAATGCTCCGGCAGTTCCCACTCCAAGGTAATTATCTACTCCTGGATTGGAAAGTAACTTAAGTTTTCCTGTTCCGTCGATCGTAAGACTGCCATCCACCCGAAGTCCTGCATTGGTACCGGTGGCATTGATGGCAGCGGTTCCGGCTCGGATGATCAGATGGCTGTTTGCATTAATGGATAATTCACCTGGATTCACCCCGGTTTTCATTACCCAGTTGATGTTGCTGTGGTTTTGAATGTAGGTGCCGGTAACCAACTGAATTCCAATGTTCCCGCCTGTGGAAGGATTGGCGAACACAAATCCTGCGTTCGAATTGGTGACCGTCACGGTTTTCGTTGTCCGGTCAATGTATAGTCTTGGAACCCGGGTCGTTCCATTTCCCTGAAAAGTCGTATTGCGGGAAGAGCCGACACACATCCAGACACGGGCATTGGTGATGGCCATTGGCATAAAATCGATGGTTCCTTCGTTGGTAAATCCTTCGTTGAACCACATGTACTGCTGGTAATCGCCAGCATTGGATTCCACACTTAATCTACCTGTACTGGCTACTGACAATGTACATGCTGCATTATTACTGCTTACATAATGATCGCGGCGAACCATACCCGCCCGTGAGCTGAACTGGAAATGGCCATTGTTCCCGACTGTCCAACCATTGGTGGCCTGGATATTCCGGATGGCGGTTTCAGTACTGTTGAAGCAGCGGCCACCGGTTCCGGATGTAGAGAAAACATTAAATGAATTCATCACCAATGACTGATTGGGTAACTGTATTTCACCCGGGCCATGGTCGATTTCCAGCCCTGCGAAATTGGAAAGCTGATTCTGGTTATACTGTGAGTAATTCGGAATCCGGAAGCTGGTGCCGGAATAATAGAACTGAACAAATACATTCGTTTGGCCATTGTTCAGAAACGGAGTCCAGTTTCCACCCGGAAATTCGGTAGAATCGGAAGAAGATGTTGTCACACGGATCCGGGCCGGGGCAATGGCAGTTGGACTCACAACGGACACAATCCCCATTGATTGCGTGACAAAATCACAGGTATTGGTAAAATCCAGGACGGAGCCTGCGTTGAACTGCAATGATGGGATGTCAATGGCAGTTGGAGATGTGATGGTCACCAAATGCCCTGCAGAAATCCGGACCGGATTAACAGCAGTTGGTAGGGTAGTGGCCGGATCCTGGATCACGGCACTGGTTGAACCATTGATGATTCTCCAGGTGGAAGGATTGTGCCAGTCCCCGTTTTGTCTTGATACATAGGTGGTTGTAGAAACGGCCATAAAGGCGGAGTCACTACCGGCCGTCAGATCGAAATTGGCTCCGATTGTTGCAAGGCTGAGAGAAAACGTGTTGGATGCCTGGGTTGTATACACAACTCTGGTCCAGGACGAGCCATTCCATCTTCCAACTTTATACGATGCATCAGTTTGAGTTGGAAGGATGTCATCATCATGATACCCATTGTTGAATGACACAGCCGATACGCCGGATGCCGAGCTGAAATAGTATTTCCAATGATACTGAATGGCTTTTCCCGAGAAAACAGTATTGGGATG
>DAIOVD010000247.1:0-4629 GCA_036759185.1 Catalimonadaceae bacterium
CATCGCTTTAATCCATGCGGATCATCAAACCAAACTTAATGCCCAGGTTTGAAGACTTCATACTTTGAAAACCTTGTTTAAGGGCTTTAAACGAACCTCTTTCGTAATATGGATTGATATTGATTGCAAATTTATCACCCATCGGAATCGCAACGTAACTACTCAGGGAAAACCCGGATCGTTTAATGTTTTCAGAATTGTCGGTGTAGGTTAACGCATACACCTCTAACACGGGGGCAATCAGAATTTTACCATAGTTTATTTTCGCATACACCAATGGGCTCAGGCCACCGTACTTTAAACTTGGATATCCGATTAAACTATTCGGCAGGCTCATAAAATTGCTGGTGGCTGAGGCACCAAGACCTATTTTGACAATACCCTTTTTGAATATATCTCTCCCGGCTTTCACATATATATAAGGCACTTCACCCACAGCATCATCGGTGTTTAGAGTGCCTGTAACCAATAGTTTCAGTATATAACCTGCCAGGGGAATCCCAAAATCCACATATCCTTTTTCGGTTAATCGTACAGTGCTGATTTCAGCATATGCCATATTAGAATAGACCTTAGATACAGGATGGTTGTATCTGGCTGTGTTCGCCCTAAAACCTACAACTCCATACCAGGGCGTTACAAAACGATTCTCATCTTGTTCTTGTGTTGTGAAGGAAGTTGCTTCGGATAAGCGATTCATGCTCACTGATCTTATTGCATTACTCCCGGCATACGCAACACCATTCAAGTTGTTGATATCGACAGATTCAAGGTCAGAACCCGGAGCCAGGGACATTTCTGATGTATTATTTCCCTGACCATTTGACCTGGAAAACAAGAATGAAACGAAAACTAAAAGAATGGCTATTTTTTTCATTGGTATGGAATTTTGTGAAGGCAAAGGTCGGCTCCTTCCATTTTAGGCCTATACCCACTGGTGGGTAATTTGAAATTTGAATGTATGTACCTGATTTTCCCCTCGGATGTCATCATCATGGAATACTTCATCGCTGATGCGAATTTTACTTTCACGAATAGGAAACATGAAACGATGTTTCACCAATGCACGGAAGTAGACCGATGTCAACTCCCAACTTCAGTTGATTTTTACCTTGACCTACTGAACAACGATTGTACCCGTCAGCGTCTGACTGGATTGAACGATCGAAACATGATACAAACCAGCCTTCAGATTTGTATGGATCCGGGCTGTTTGTGTGTTGACTTTTTCGAAGTAAACCAACTCTCCTAACGTGTTGTAAATTGAGAGTTCGCTTTTACCTGAACCAGCGGGCAAACTGATGGAAAAGTTGCCGTTTCCAGGATTTGGATACATAGAAACAAGTTCCGGTTTCAGGTTATCATTGACTCTGGTAGGTGAAAGCTGGTACTTAAAAACAGTGCCTCTTGGTGCGACCAAAAGGCCACCATTGGACGTCATACCGTATAGGGAAGTTCCGTCTGAATAAAGAGAACCGGTTGGAAAACTGGCATTTCCATTGAAATCCCATAGGCTGGACCAGGTTCCGTTTGTATCCACTTTAAACAGGATACCCATGTTATTGGCGCCACCCTGCCTTGTCATTCCATAAAGTGAAGTACCGTCCGAAATGAGGGACCCTCTTGGAGCACGACCATTACTTCCTCCAAAACCCATCAGTTTCGTAACCGCTCCTGTTCCAGGCAGCATCTTAAAAATGGATCCATAATCGGTTGTACCCCCATTGGTCATTCCATAAAACGCCGTACCATCCCAAATGAGAGAACCTTCCGGATGACTTCCACTCAGAATACTCGAAAAACTGTGGAGGGTAGAGTATCCCGTTCCGTCGGGTTTGATTTGAAAAATGGTACCCAGATCCGATGTTCCGCCATCCCGTGTCATTCCATATAGATAGGGCCCTACCGCGAGAAGCGATCCCTGTGGCCTTCGACCCATTGATGCATTAAAGCTCAAAAGATTGGTATACTCCGTTCCATCGGGTTTTATTTTGAACACATTCCCCTGGCTGTAATCGCCACCCAGGTCTGTCATTCCATATAAAAAGGTACCGTCATAAATCAAGCTGCCTTTTGGGCCATTTCCATTTAGACTTCCTGTGAAGTCTTTCAGTTTGGTGTATTCGGTTCCATCGGGTTTAATTTTAAAAATCACACCCAGTTCATTTGTTCCCCCTGTCCGGGTCATGCCATACAAAAAGGGCCCGACAGCCAGCAGAGACCCATTGGGCCGGCTTCCATTCGTAGGGCCATCGAAGTCCATCAATTTTGTGTAGCCTGTTCCATCTGGCATCACCTTGAAAATAACACCGATGCCGGATGTACCTCCTGCACTTGTCATTCCATAAAGAAATGTTCCGTCAGAAATTAAGTTCTGATCAACCTGGGGAGTTCCACCCGGGAATTCTCCATCAAAACCCGTGAACATCACAATGGCATTAAACTGTGCGGCACATTTTTGAATCTCTCCGGCAAAACATAAAAGAAGAGCAATTGAGTAAAAGACTATTTTCATTGGTATGGAATTTTATGAAGGCAAAGTTCGGCTCGTTCCATTTTTGGGCTATACCCATTGGTGGGTAGATTGTAGTTGATTGTAGCTGGGAATTAGTAGCCGGGAATTAGTAGCTGGTAAATAGGAGCTGGTAAATAGGAACCAGTCGGAACCATGCAAAGCTTTTTGAAAATCCTCCAAGGCAGGAGCTTACAGCGTGGTGACTTCAGAGCTACTTTCAGCTTCACATTTCATTCTTAACTAAGTTCAACCGGCTGTAATCAAAAGTAGGTGATGCTGATTTCATCTGGCCGACATTCACTTTATTTACAGCCCACTCCAGTTGATATGTCGAAAAAGTCCCTCCTGCTGTCGGGTTTTATACTCCTGAAATTCCTCCTCCAGTTCTTTCTGATCGGGACGGAGTATGAACTGCACCGGGACGAATACCTGCACATCGACCAGGGCCATCATCTGGCCTGGGGATACCTTTCCATTCCGCCCTTCACTTCCTGGACATCCTACCTGATCCTTCTTCTCGGCAACTCCGTTTTCTGGGTAAAGTTTTTCCCGGCCTTGTATGGTGCCCTGACTATGTATGTGGTGTACAAAGCCATCATGGAATTGAACGGGAAACCATTTGCCCTGATTCTGGGCTGTACCTGCGTTTTGTTCTCTTCTCTTTTGAGACTCAATATTCTGTATCAGCCCAATTCATTTGATGTTCTGTGCTGGACAACCCTCTACTTCATATTACTGAAATACTATAAAACCGAAAACAGGAACTGGCTGTATGCAGGTGCCGCTGTTTTTGCTTTCGGTTTTTTAAACAAGTACAACATTGCATTCCAGTTGGCGGGCCTTGCTCCTGCTTTGCTCATGAGCCAGCAACGAACGATTTTCACCCGGTCAGCTTTCTATTTTGCTGTCTGTTTGGGGTTTGTGCTTGTACTACCCAACCTTTTCTGGCAATACAACAATGGCTTTCCGGTAATACACCACATGCAGGAACTGGCCAGAACGCATCTGGTGCATGTGAAGCGGGGAGATTTCCTGGTTTCTCAAATGATGTTTTTCCTTGGGTCCACAGTCGTCCTGGTTTCGGCTTTGGTTGGATTGCTGATTTTTGAACCGTTCCGGAAATACCGGTTTC
Source organism: Catalimonadaceae bacterium (assembly GCA_036759185.1). Lineage (GTDB taxonomy): Bacteria > Bacteroidota > Bacteroidia > Cytophagales > Flexibacteraceae > CAMDMI01. The sequence continues at coordinate 3,648 of DAIOVD010000247.1, forward strand.
TCTTTTGGTCATTCTTTTTCACGCTGTCCATTTTTATGTACCTGAAGGCTAAGTCTTACTATGCCATTGGGATTTACCCGATCTATCTCTCATTTGGCGCTGTGTACCTGGAACAATTCATTGAAAGATCCCGGAAAAGGTTCCTGCAACCTGTTTTGGTGGCCATCCCGGTTCTACTGTTTCTGGTGAGTTTCGACATCGTCCATCCAATTCACAGTCCGGCCTACATCACAGAACATACGGAAGAATACAAGCGACTGGGCATGCTGCGGTGGGAAGACGGCAAAGACCATTTGTTGCCCCAGGATTTTGCGGATATGCTGGGCTGGAAAGAACTGGCAGCGAAAGTGGACAGCCTGTACGCCCGATTGCCTGACAAATCGAAGACACTTGTTCTGTGCGACAATTACGGACAGGCAGGTGCGATCAATTACTATTCACGACAACACATTAAAGCGGTCACCTTCCATGCGGATTATGTGAACTGGTTTGATCTGACAATCCCTTACCAAAACCTGATCCGGGTAAAAAACAATGGAAACGGGCAGACCGAATTGGAAGAAACGAGTCCAATTTTCCACCGATCTTTTCTTGCCGACTCGGTTACCCATCCCTACGCCCGTGAATATGGTGCCACTATTTTCTGCTTTTCTGGTGCAAAAACCGACATCCGGGCAAGACTTCAACATGAAATTGAAGAGGTAAAAAACAGTGATTGAGGTTGGATCCCAGGTTTTTCAACTCCTTGTTCCAGATGCCGTCTCCTATTTGTATTGAGTTTCGAATGACAATTCACACCTGGAAAACCGCAACCGCCTTTCAGACTGGATTCTGTTGCGGGAGGTATTAAGGAAGAGTAACTAATCACAAAATTTTACGATAGTTTCGATCATGGTTTTATTCAGCAAGTTCAAATACTGGGGTTGGTTGGCTCTGTTTTTCGTTCATATAATGCTCAATAGTACGATCATCTCAAAAATCG
>DAIOVD010000248.1:0-4628 GCA_036759185.1 Catalimonadaceae bacterium
AATGGTAAACGTGCAGGATTCCGGAATGATGTTTCGAGAAGCCGGAAACACCTGAATCGTCGCCACAGATCCCACTGTAGGAGCACCCGGAACCTGATTTGCTATTTCATTCACCGCCATAATGATTTCCGCAGCGCCCACCATCGGATCTTTCCGGATCGGCATCGGGACAGATCCTGTATGACCCGCCATGCCTTTCAGACGGACGGTCCACCAAATCGGACCGGAAATACCAGTGACCACCCCGATCGGTTTGGCCGCCATATCAAGGACAGGTCCTTGTTCGATGTGCAGCTCCAGAAAACAGTGGATGCTGCCCTGTTTGTATTCAGATTCCGCAAATCGGGTTGGGTCACAACCAAAATCCAGCAATGCCTGACGGCGTGTGATGCCGTCCTTATCGGTTCGGTCCAGTTCGCCTTCTTCCAGTTTCCCAAGGATTCCTCTCGAACCAAACAGTCCTTTGTTGAACCGCCAGCCTTCTTCATCGGCAAATGAAATCACTTCGATGGGACGCTCCGGCTGGATGCCATTTTCGGCCATGGTGGTCACCACTTCGATGGCACAAAGTACTCCGGCGACTCCATCGAACCGTCCGCCATAGGGTTGTGAATCCAGGTGCGAACCCATCATCAGAACGGGAAGAGCAGGATTCCGTCCTTCCAGACGACCGATGAGGTTGCCGAAATCGTCAATCCTGACTGACATACCGGCCTCTTTCATCCAGCTTCCGGCCAGAGTGAAGGCTTCCTTTTCCAGGGTGGTCATCGTCGGACGGCAGGTACCGGTTTCTCCGATTTTCCCGATCAGGCTCATGGCCTCAAAATGCTGCTGAAGGCGGCTGGCGTTGATTTTCATTTGGTGTAGTTTTCGACTTCCAATTAGGAGAATGAGCGTTTTCTTTCAAAATCTATTTTTTTTTCAGATGCCTTGTCAGGCACCTGTCTCAGAATAATACGAATGAAAGACCATCCAGAAATTGCATACCAGATAAAGGAAGAAGAGAATGCTGTGAATAATTTTATTCAGCCGCTTGGCTTTATCCGGATTTCCGTTCTGCCAGATCCGGGCAGTGAGCACCGATTCAGCCGTCACCAGAAAGACATAGAACAGTGTGATGCCGTGTAGAGAATCCACAAGTGTAAAAGTCAGACTTTCAGGAAGCGTGGAGTCGATGATGTATTTATTACCAATCACGGCAAAGAGAGCCCCCACGCTCAGGGAGAGGCGAAGTTCGGTATGGTTTGGATCGATAAATACACAGACCCAGGCAATTAGAAAGGAAATGTACATACCCAGAAACAGCTTGAGAAACAGCTCCAAGGATTCTCGGTGGACAGATAGAATCACTTTGAAAGACCCATAATCGGATTCGGGTTTTTCGAGGGAGCTGTCACCGAAGCCGGTTTCGTAATGCTTGATGTCGGAAGTGATTGTGAGGCTGTCTTTTATCCATTCCGGCATGAAATACTTGCCATAATGTTCTCCGGTTGTGTCGGCTGTGAAGACCAGCTGACTGGCATCGAAGTTGGAATTCTCAATCGAGAACCGGAGTTTTTGTCGGTCGAAGGGGAAATGGGCGATTTTCCAGTTGCCTTTCATGATGCACTGGAGTTTCATGAGGAGGTAAATGGTGCCGTCTTCAAGTGTGTCGAGGGTGGAATACGATTTCTCAAAGGTTTTGGCCATGGGTACTTCCAGGTTCTTCTGAAAATCGAAGGCCGGATTTTTGTATTTGAGCCACAGCCACAGATTGATGGCGTATTGCTTCTCCTTAAAGTCGACGTCGTGCACACTGGTGATGTACACACCCACAGAAACTGTATCGGGTGGCTTGACGGTGTCAGCGGGTAAATCGTTGGCCCAACCATTCAACTGAAAACCAACCAGGAAACAAGCCAGAGCGAAACCAAATTTGAAATATGCCTTCATAAAATCCAGAGCCAAAAATCGTGCAGCAAATATGAAATTTAGATCCGGAAGTTTAGGGCGGACATTTCCCGTTATTCGCTGCAATACACGCAGAAGCGTGGGTGGTACATGGCGCCATGGCGCCAATTTCCGCTTCTACCGGGGCCGCGGAGGGAGTTCAAAATTCAAAGAGGAATGTTCAAAGGAAAAACGCTGTTCGGGTTGTTGCATCACAATCTGTTCGGGATTTCGGATCCAGAACGCAGATAGCGAGGATTTGCAATCCTCCACAGTTGGCCGGATCAAAAGCAACTTCGGGAGCGTTTCTGAAATTTTCCAGGCCGGATTGGTTTTTGGGATATCTTGCGGTCAACCAGATTCCATGAGATTGTTGCGATGCATAAACCAACTCGAGAATCCGAAGATTCACAATCGCAAGGAGGTAGAGAGAACTCTACGCCCAGCATGGTGTGTCCAAAATCACCTTAATTCCCTTATATTTGACCATGGAATCATTCAAAATGGACAGAACCGTGGTTCAGATTTTGAAAAAGGGGGAGGAAGAGCCTTCCTGGAAGTTCTGGCTATCCCAAACACCGGAACAGCGAATTTCTGCCGTAGAATTTTTACGAAAACAATATGCTGGAACTGAACAGCGACTTCAAAGAGTTTATACAATTGTTAAACTTCCACGAGATTGAATATCTGGTGGTCGGTGGTTATGCCCTTGCGTTTCACGGCAGACCACGGTTTACAGGCGACATTGATTTCTGGATTGCCGTTTCATCGGAAAATGCCACCCGATTTATGCGGGTTTTAACAGATTTTGGGTTTGGGAATTTACTGCTGACGGCTGAGGATTTTACGAAAGAGGATGTTGTGGTTCAATTTGGATATGAGCCCAACCGGATTGATATCTTAACATCAGTGACGGGCCTGGATTTCGATTCCTGTTTTGAAAGAAGTGTGAAAGCAAATCTGGATGGGCTTCTGGTGAACTTTATTCATCTGGAGGATCTGAGGAGAAACAAGGCCAGCACGGGAAGAAAGAAAGATCTGGATGATCTGGAAAATCTGCCATGATTTCCAATAATACTCCGCTGTTGGGGATATCGGATCCCGAACGCAGATAGCGAAGATTTGTAATCCTCCACAGTTAGCCGGATCAGAAGCCGGAGTTTTACCAAACCAAATATCGGGTCAACAACCTGTCCAGTTCAAAAGCAACTTCGGGAGCGGTTCTGAAATTTTTCTGGCCGGATTGGTTTTTGGGATGTCTTGCGATCAACCAGATTCCTTCTGAATGTTGAGTTACATAAACCGACTCGCGAATCCGAAGATTCGCCACCGCACGGACGCAGAGAGAACTCTACGCCCAGCGGAGGATTTAGGTTTGATAATTCGAATTCAGGTCTTCGGTTTTGGATGAATAATTTATACATTTGATGCATCTTAATGTATGATCTGTATAAATGATTGACCGTGAAATAGCGTCCATTTTACTGGAGTATTCCAGATCGTTTCGGTCTGTTGTGATAGTTGGGCCAAGGCAATCCGGAAAAACGACCCTTGCCAAAGCTTGCTTTCCGGGAAAGCCGTATGTTTCCTTAGAAAACCCAGACATGCTGGAATTGGCAAACCAGGACCCCAGAGGATTTTTGGGTGGTTTTCCCAGGGGGGCAATTTTAGATGAAATCCAGCGGGCACCCCAACTTTTCAATTACCTGCAGGAGATCCTGGATAACACCGAAGAAGATGGTCTGTTCATTCTGACCGGAAGCAACAACATCCTGCTTCAGGAAAATATCTCGCAGACTCTGGCTGGTCGGATTGGTATTCTGGACCTTTTGCCACTCAGCTACAGAGAGATAAGAGAACTTGTGAAAGGCCTGTCCTTGCCAGAGCTTATTGTCCGGGGTTTTTATCCGGAGATTTACCATAAAAACAGAAATCCTCAGATATGGTACCAGTCCTATATCCGAACCTATTTGGAGAGGGATGTAAGGCAGATTAAGCAAATTGAAAATACGCTGTTGTTTCAGAAATTTTTGCGCCTTTGTGCGGGAAGTGTGGGTCAGCAAGTGAATTACGCATCGCTCAGCAACGATTGTGGCATAGATGTCAGAACGGTTCACTCCTGGCTTTCTGTTTTGGAGAATTCCTTTGTGTTGTACCGACTTCAACCGTTTCATCAGAATTTCAAAAAGAGATTAGTGAAGTCTCCTAAAATCTATTTCGTGGATACGGGTCTGGCATGTGCATTGTTGAATATCAAGTCCCCGGAAGAGTTCTCAAATTCGCATTTCAAAGGGGCTTTGGTGGAGAATTTTGTGGTGTCTGAGTGTTTGAAAAACAAGCAAAATCTCAATCAGTATGACAGGAAGTTCTATTACTGGAGAGATAATAATGGTACAGAAATAGATTTGATTATGGAGGCTGGAGATACGATAACCCCGGTGGAAATCAAGTCGGCCCAAACCTATTCAATCGACTTCAGCCGTAGTATGAAAAAGTTCATGCTCTATTCAGGCACGACACATGGAACCATCGTGTATAATGGTTTGGCAGGTTTCAAAGGTTCTGACGGCATTGATCTGCTAAATTGGAAGGATTTTTTGTAAGCGAAGATTGAGTGAGAATCATCCGCCCCGCTGTTCGGGATTTCTGATCCCGAACGCAGATTCGGAGGATTTGCAATCCTTCAAAGTTGGCCGGAT
>DAIOVD010000249.1:0-4532 GCA_036759185.1 Catalimonadaceae bacterium
TACAATATTTGAGATAGGTTTTCTGGAGTTCCTTACCCATTCCCTGAAAGGTTTCGGTGTGTCGCATCAGTTTGTCCAGATCATTCCGGAAACAGGATCGCTGCCATTCCATGAACAACGCATGATAGTCATCCACTTCTTCATTTAAAAGAGACAATGCAATGGGTATAGAGCCAGCAGCCAGAGACGCAACGGTACCTGCCCTCGCCGGATCGGCTCCAAATTTTGAAACAAGGTAACCCGCCAGAGTTTCATCATCCAGTCTTGGAATGGTCACCCGCTGGGTTCTGGACACAACCGTCGGCAACAATTGCTCCGGCTGATCGCTTACCAGTAAAAATACAGTAAACGGCGGAGGCTCTTCCAGCACTTTCAGAAACGAATTCGAACCTTCTGTCCGCATCGTTTCCGGAAGCCAGATGATCTGCACTTTGTATTTGGCTTCATAAGCCTTCAGTTGCAAACCCTGCATGGTTTCGCGAACCGATTTAATATTGATGATGGGCGTCCGGTTTTCGAACTCTGCCAGTTCGGCCCAGTCTGCCGGAGTGCCATACGGTGAATCAGCTAAAAACTGACGGAACAAGGGTAGATAGGCATTGAGTTCGTCTTCTTCCACCCGTTTTGTTTTGGCGAAAGGGAAACAGTAATGCAAATCAGGGTGTACCGACTTGCTGATTTTGATACAGGAAAAACAGACACCGCAACTATCTCCCAGAGTGGGATTCTCACAATTGAGGTATTGGGCATAGGCCAGAGCCAGCATCAGCCCGACTCCACCTTCTGAACCAGCAAACAGTTGCGCATGAGCCACATGGCCGTTGTCAGCCGAGTGAACCAGACTTAGTTTGAGAGCGGTATTTCCCGGAATGTCAGCAAATTTCATTCTGAGGCAAAGAAAGGGAATATTTTATTGCTGCCGGATACGCAACTGTCATGTCTGGCAATATTGTTTGGGAGAAAATGGAAGGATTGGAATTGATCAATTGGCTGGTGACGTCAGACTTTGCTTCGTTCCAGTCATGTTAAAGCCCCACATATTTTCATCCGTCAGCTGAACCACCGGATAGTTGCGTTTGGCAAACCAGGATTCAACCTCCGTTTTCTCATGTTCCCAGCGGTACCGTGGAGAACACCAATCCAGAATATCCACCATCATTTCGCGGATGTTCTGCGAATTTCCTTTCAACCTTTTCACAACAAAACTCACCGGCAACAAGGTGCAGGCATATAGAACATATTGCATTCGCACAGGCAACCGGGACGAAACCGAGCGAAAGCGGTTCATCAGATTGTGGATCACATCTTTCCTTGGCTGATAAGCCCAGACACTGAACTTTCCACCGGGTTTTACGCAAGGATCGAGGCTTGAAAACGAAAGCTCCGTCCTTTGGGTGTGAATGAGGACGCCGGAACTGTGAACTACATCAAAAAACTGGAAAGGAAGCGGGGGAAACTCGACGTCGGCCTGAATGAAATGGGCATTTTCCTGATCATTTTGGTGGAACGCCCGAACGACACTGAGGCTGAAATCCATTCCGATTACATTCATGCCGGCTTTTGCCATTTCAATGTTGAGGTGACCATTTCCACAACCGGCATCCAGAATCCATTTTCCATTTAAAGACTCTCTGGTTTCGGCAGTTTCTGTACAAAACCGGTCCAGTAATCCGGCCGAATCCAGATTCCAGGTTTTGTCGGTTTCGTAGTTGTAAAGCTCCCATTCCTGTGCGAAACTCTTTTTGGTATGGCTGTTTTTAGAATGGACATGTTGAATCAACGCACCATAATTTTCTTCCAACCTCTTCTTTCTGAGAGAATAGTCCGGAAGATGAAGACGAAGAAAATCCGCATAATCGGAATATGCTTCGACAATCAGCCTGGGGATTCCATTGATAACGGGGTAGAGAAAACCCGACTCTGAAAACAGAATGGCGGTTTTGATGAACAACGACTCCTTGCCGGAAAGCAACTTCTTTCCTTCTTCAATACGCTCCAACCGAAGAGGTTTTCTGTCGACCGGACAGCGAAGTATTTCCAGTAACCCGGTATTCATCGTGTCAGCTAACCAATGCCTGTAAAGAATTTCCAGTCAACGATTTCAATGAAAACATCCTACCGGACAACCTTCACATTGAACACACCGGAACCACCTGCTCCGTACACAGACAACCAGAGAGGCAGATACATTTCGGTTCCTCTCGATTTGGAGATGTCTCCAAGGTCTTCGATGTTGGAAGGGCTCCATCCAAAGGCAACCAGCACATCCTTCTTCACCTGCTCTTTGGCGGAAGGATCGTTGCCACAAATAAACACACTGTGGTCGCCGTCGTTCACGAGTCCCGGATTCACCATCAGTCCTGCCCACATGGTATTGAGCGTTTTCACGACTTTTAAACCAGGGAATCCTTCCTGAATCTGTTCTCCCAAAGAAGAAGTGTTGCAAACCGAAAGAGAGGGTGGCATACCTTTCGAGAAATCGAGCGGATTGGCCAGATCAACCAGAATTTTGCCATCCAGATATTCAGCTCCCGCCATCGACAGAGCAGATATAGAACCCATACCGGAAGTACAGTTGAAAAGTATTTCTCCAAACTGCGCCGCTTCGGAAAAGGTTCCTTCCGATGCAAGTTGGCCTGCATCAGCCACCCAGGCCAATGCTTTATCGCCACCAGCTGTGCGGGAACCCATTTTCACTTGATGGCCAAGACTGACCAGTCGGGATGCGATGGTTTTACCCACGGATCCGGTTCCAAATACTCCGATTTTCATTTTTTCAGGTTAAATAAAAACGCCTGATGTTTCTGCATCAGGCGTTTGTGGATGACTTATAAGTTTCCTCTCAGTTCCTGCTCCCGTTCGATGGATTCAAACAGGGCTTTGAAATTTCCTTTGCCGAAGGATTTTGCTCCTCTTCTCTGGATGATTTCGTAAAACAGGGTTGGACGGTCTTCAACCGGCTTGGTAAAGATCTGCAGAAGGTAGCCTTCATCATCCCGGTCAACCAGAATGTTCAACGCTTTGATGGCTTCAATTTCTTCTTTGATCTCCCCTACCCTGTCGAGCAGATCTTCGTAATATGTTTCCGGCACATGAAGGAACTCGATTCCTCTTCGTCGTAACTCACTTACTGTGTGCAGAATGTCATCTGTTGCCAGGGCCATGTGCTGTACGCCCGGACCTTTATAAAAATCCAGATACTCTTCGATCTGGGATTTCTTTTTACCTTCAGCCGGCTCGTTGATTGGAAATTTCACATAGCCGTTTCCGTTGGACACTACTTTCGACATCAGGGCTGAATATTCTGTTGAAATATCGCTGTCATCAAACGTAACCAGGAGTTTGAAGCCCATCACATTTGCGTAATAATCCACCCAGGTATTCATTTCGCCCCAGCCTACATTGCCCACACAATGATCAATGTACTGAAGTCCGACCGGTTCAGCCAGAGCGGGTTTATTCACCGCAACAAAGCCAGGAAGGAAAGGTCCTTTGTAATTCTTTCTCTCGACAAAAGTGTGAATGGTTTCGCCATAGGTTTGGATTGACGCCATCACAACCGTTCCATGCTCATCAGAGTAGGTTGTCGGTTTATGAACGCCCACTGCCCCACGTTTGGTCGTTTCCTCGTAGCTTTTTGTGGCATCGTCCACCCAAAGAGCCAGAACTTTTACACCATCACCATGAAGCTTTACGTGGTCTGCAATGTAGCTGTCTGGTTGAAGCGCTGTGGTGAGGACCAACCGGATTTTACCTTGTTCCAGAACATAGGAAGCTTTGTCCCTCATTCCTGTTTCCGGACCGGCATAGGCAATAAGTTTGTATCCGAACGCTGTCTGGTAGTAGTAGGCCGATTGTTTGGCATTGCCCACATAAAACTCGGCATGGTCGGTTCCCAGTAAAGGAAGGAAATCTGTGTCGGTTGAATGAGCGGTCTGGTCTGTGGCTACAAGCATAGAAATTTGGTGGATTAGAGGTGCAAAATTAGGCCATTCCGATTTTTCAACGTCTTTTTTCTTCTCATTTCCCGGTTAAATTTTGATTTTTGTTTGGAGCCTCCAACCTTTGGGGCCTGAAAAGACAAATACTTTCATTTCCATGAACCAGAAAAAATTTAACGCCGCTCTGATTGACCTGGCTGAAAAACGAATCCAACTCAACCAGCTAGACTATGCCGATGAGAAATATGACGAGGCTGAGGACGATCTGCACAACGCCGAAGATGCTTTCCTGGCAGAGTTTGGGGATGAAATGGAGAACATTCTGGATGACGTCCACGAGAGGGTCTGCTCGGGCACCGATGTACTGATTGCTACCGCTTATATAGCCAAAAATTATGTCCGCAAAGGCGAGTCTCTTGATGGAGATCCATTGTATGAAGTATTGTCCAAAGAAGGCGTGATCGTGGAAGCCGACAAGTATCCGGACAAAACCGCCAGACTTGTTCTCGTACCCTCCCCTGCCCGCCTGATTCTCACCGTTGGCGGTAAAGCCAAAGAAATCGTCTGGGAAATCGGGAAGAATTAGTGGTT
>DAIOVD010000250.1:0-4523 GCA_036759185.1 Catalimonadaceae bacterium
GCTTGTAAAACGGACGGAGACTCGTATTGGCTGAACTCCAGGCGTTTCCGTTCCAGAACCGGAATTCATCATACTCCGGTTTCATGTAGGCAACAAAATTGACACCACCGATTCCCGCAAAATTGGGTGCGAATCCGTCATACGTCTGGCTGATCTGAGAAAAGACGGCACCCGGATAAAAGCACTTCACATACACCAGCATTGGTTCATCATTGCTTGCCGCAAAAGGTGCAAAACGTGCCACATAAAAACTATCCGTGTTGTGCTGGAAGGCGTAAGTGGTTCCCTGTGTGCCCGACATTTCCTGCGGGCCTCCCTGAAAACTAATTGCATTGCCTGTCAGTAATGGTTTTGAATCTGAAATCTGAATCACTTCTATACCTGGATTCTGACCAAATACTGGGAGAATTGAGAAGGCAATGAACAGGATGTGGAAGATAAGGTGTTTCATAAAATATTAAAGAGGCTGAAAAAACGTTCCGGCAGGCAAGAAAGCGAAGATCGTTTTAATTGCAAAGACGGGTGGATTGGCGATCCATTGTGAATACGGGTTGAATTCTGAGAGGGGCGCAAATTCTTTAAATCTGCATTCGGAATTCTGAACAGCCTGCATGAGGGTCATTTTCCTGCAATTCATTTGGCAGCGAAGACGCCATTGCATGCATCTTTTATCACTCTTCGCCTTATCTCTTCACCAGTTTCTGCACTGTTGTTCCTTCTGTGGTTTGAATTTTAAGCCAGTAAAGACCTGGTTTGAGGGAATGAATATCGAGCCCCCTAAACCCCGAAGGGGGAATTAATTGAGTTCCCTCTTCGGGTGTTAGGGGGCTGACTCGTCCAATAGCATCCACCGCAAAGACGGACACGATTTCTCCTTTCCCCGAGAGAGTGACGGTTCCCTCCGCCGGATTGGGATAAAGTGAAAAAGATGGGGCCAAAACAATGGTTTTGTGAATCGGAGTAAGACCGGTGCCTCCGGTAGAAGTGTGGAGAATTGTTCCGAAAGCTCCTACGGTCCAACCATTGGAAGGATCTGAAAAATAGACCGAGGAAAGTGGATTGAGTATGCCACTTTCAATCGTCTGCCAGGAATTTCCTCCGTCAATGGTTTTTAATATGGTAGCATTATACCCGGTTCCAACAATCCATCCATTGAGGTTGTCGGTAAATCTGATGGAATTCAGCTGGTTTTGTGTGCCGCTGAGCTGTGGTACCCAGCTCGAACCACCATCGGTTGTTTTGAGGAGGGTGCCGTTTCTACCGACAATCCATCCGGTTTGAGGATTGTGAAAATGGACTGCCAATAGCCAGCTCAATGTGCCGCTGTTTTGTGTTTCCCAGTTTGCTCCTCCATTACTGGTTTTAAGAATGATACCATCTCTTCCTGCAACCCATCCGGTTTGAGAATCGACAAAATGAACATCCTGAAGCCATTTCAATGTACCGCTGATTTGCGTTTGCCAGTTGGTTCCGCCATTGGTGGTTTTTCGGATATCGCCATCAGCACCAACGACCCAACCCGTTAACGTATCCGTAAAATGAACAGATTCAAACTGGTTATTTGGTGTCATTTGTAAGACCTGCCATGTTGAGCCACCGTCTGTTGTTCTAAGCATGGCACCATCATAGCCAGCAATCCAACCCTTTTGGTTGTTGCCAAAACTGATGGAATTTAAGTTTTTCGCGGTTCCGGAAGGGGTGACGACCCAGTTTGTGCCGCCATTGGTTGTAGTAAGAATCAAGCCTCCCGCACCAATTGCAAATCCTTTCAGTAGATTTTGAAAGGAGACATCTTTCAGATTGTTGATTTCACCTGACGATGTTTTATTCCAGGCTTGGCCGCCATTGGTAGTTTTCATCATGATGGCATTTTCTCCTACAGCACAGCCTTTCAATGAATCAATCATGGAAATCGAATACAGGTTGTTGTCCTGAGGTGTCGTTTGATAAGCCCAGTTTGTGCCCCCGTTGGTGGTTTTTAATATGATGCCCCCGTTCCCAGCCGTCCAGCCAACCATCGAATTGATAAACGTGACCGAACGGATGTTGACCTGCATTCCACTGGTTTGAAGCTGCCATGTTGCCCCTCCGTCTGTTGTCTTCTCAATGACACCATAGTTGCCTGTGACCCAGCCAATAGATTCATTTGTAAAGCAGACTGAAAAAAGGACCGTATCCTGATTTTGCTTTATTTTTTGCCAGGAAATACCGGCATTCGTCGTTTTTAAAATGGTATGACCATGGCCCACAGCAAATCCTGTGGTGTTGTTCACAAAGAAAACCGACAACATGATCCTGTCTGTTCCGGTTGGTGAGCTTACCCAGGTAGCTCCACCATCTGTAGTTTTCAAAATCTGATCCCCAATTCCTACAACGAAGCCCAACGATTCATCCACAAAATGAACCGAAGTCAGATTCCAGTTTACTCCGCTGGACTGATTCTGCCAGTTGATGCCATTGTTTGTTGTCGAAAGGATGATGCCTGAATCACCCACGGCCCAGCCTTTGTCCGGATTCACAAAGTACATGGAATTGAGGTTCTTACCTGGTCCCGAATTTTGCTTTTTCCATGATGCACCACCATTGGTTGATTTCAAAATAGTTCCGGCATCTCCGGCGACATAACCTGTAAGGCTGTCAGTAAAAAGCACTTTATCCAGCCAATTCCCCTGCGGCAACGGATTCTGCCACTCCCAGCCATTGCCCTGGCCGAAAGAGAAAGTCGAAAATGAAAGGATCGTGAAAAGGGAATAGAGAAGTTTTTTCATAACCGGATTTTTAAAGGTTTGAAAACGAAAGTAAAAAGAGAATCGACAAGCGTCAAAAATTATTTTACCGTGACAAGAAGCCGGTGAAATGAAATGGGAATATCACCTGGGCTTCCGGCGATGTCAATATTGTCAACTATTCTGAATTCAAGTCGACATCACGAATCCAGCATCCATCCCGAACAGCGTGAGCCTGAATTTCCATTTATCACTCATAACTCATCACTCATAATTTGGCACAAAAGGCTCCGCTTCCAGCATCACTCACCACGCATCACAAATCACACATCCTTCGCTTTTCCAGCGAAAAACCCACTCTCCGCCAACCGCCAAAAAACGGACGGAACCCTGAAATCACTGCAAATCAGTGCGTTAACTAAGATTAGGACTGAAAATTCCTATTCCTATATTTGCGGTCCTTTTTTAAAGCTTTCGAAAAATCATTTTACCAAGCATGGAAAACTTAATGTACATCATCCCCGCCTTTGGATTGGTGGGCCTGATTGTCATGGCGGCCAAGTCGGCCTGGGTATCAAAACAGGATGCCGGAGATGAAAATATGCAGGAACTGGCCGGCTACATTGCCAAAGGTGCCATGGCCTTCCTAAAAGCAGAGTGGAAAGTATTGAGCTACTTTGCCGTCATCACCGCCCTTCTTCTGGCATGGTCTGGTTCAATGCTGGAAACCTCCAGCCCGGTAATCGCAATTTCGTTCCTCATTGGTGCTGTTTTATCAGCCCTTGCAGGTTACATCGGGATGAACATCGCCACAAAGGCAAACGTTCGGACCACACAGGCCGCCCGTACTTCTCTCTCCAAAGCCCTTTCTGTTTCGTTCACCGGTGGTACCGTAATGGGACTCGGTGTGGCAGGTTTGGCTGTAATGGGTCTGGGCAGTTTGTTCATCGTATTTTATCATATGTATGCAACCGATGGTTCTGCCACAGGACCAGGTATGCTGAAAGCCATTGAAGTGCTGGCAGGTTTCTCTCTTGGAGCAGAATCCATCGCACTTTTCGCCCGTGTGGGTGGTGGTATTTATACTAAAGCGGCCGACGTTGGGGCTGACCTTGTTGGCAAAGTAGAAGCCGGTATTCCGGAAGACGACGTTCGTAACCCAGCCACCATCGCCGATAACGTAGGTGATAATGTGGGTGACGTAGCCGGTATGGGTGCTGATCTTTTCGGTTCTTATGTGGCCACAATTCTGGCTACCATGGTTCTTGGACAGGAAATCGATGCTTCCGGTGACGGATTCAAAGGACTTTCTCCAATCCTTCTTCCTATGGTGATTGCTGGTCTGGGTATTCTTTTCTCCATCATCGGAACCTTTTTCGTGCGTATTTCAAAAGAAGATTCCAGCGTACAACATGCCTTAAACATGGGTAACTGGTCTTCTATGGTGCTTACTGCCATTGCTTCATATTTCCTTGTAACGTTTATGTTACCTGAAACTCTCAGCATCCGTGGTTATGAGTTCTCTAATATGGATGTATTCTGGGCCATCATCGTGGGTCTGGTTGTGGGTACATTAATGAGTATCATTACTGAATACTATACTGCGATGGGTCGCCGTCCGGTATTGTCGATCATCAACCGTTCTTCGACTGGTCACGCCACCAACATCATCGGTGGTCTGGCTGTAGGTATGGAGTCTACCGTTCTTCCGATCCTTACGTTGGCTGCCGGTATTATTGTTTCCTATTCATTTGCTGGTCTTTATGGAGTAGCGATTGCTGCTTCCGGTATGATGGC
>DAIOVD010000251.1:0-4496 GCA_036759185.1 Catalimonadaceae bacterium
GCACTGCCGGTTTCCACCTGAGTCCAGGAGATTTTCGATTTTTTGCCCAGGCAGATTCCCCGCTTGGTCACGAAATTGTAAATTCCACCTTTTCCTTCTTTATCGCCTGGATACCAGTTTTGTACAGTGCTGTATTTGATGTGGGCATTGTCCATGGCCACGAGTTCGACAACGGCAGCGTGCAACTGATTTTCGTCCCGCATCGGTGCAGTGCATCCTTCCAGATAACTCACATACGAATTGTCTTCGCATACAATGAGGGTACGTTCAAACTGGCCGGTGTTGGCTGTGTTGATCCGGAAATAAGTGCTCAGTTCCATCGGGCAGCGAACGCCTTTGGGAATGAAACAAAACGATCCGTCAGAAAAAACAGCGGAGTTGAGAGCTGTAAAATAGTTGTCCTTCACCGGAACCACCGATCCCAGATATTTCCGGATCAGATCTGGATGGTTCTCAATGGCTTCACTCATCGAGCAGAAAATAATGCCGAGTTCAGCCAGTTTGGATTTGAAGGTGGTTGCTATGGAAACGGAATCAATTACTGCATCCACAGCTACACCGGTGAGGCGTTTTTGTTCGTCCAGTGAAATTCCCAGTTTCTCAAATGTCTTGCGGAGTTCGGGATCGATTTCATCCAGACTGTTCACCGTTTTTTTCTGTTTCGGTGCCGCATAATAAATGATGTCCTGATAGTTGATCTCCGGAAAATGAACGTTCTGCCAGTTGGGAGTGGTCATTTCTTTCCAGATTTTGAACGCCTCCAGACGCCATTCCAGCATCCAGAGTGGCTCTTTCTTTTTGGCAGAAATAAAACGGACGGTATCTTCATTCAATCCGGCCGGGGCCACATCGGTTTCAATATCCGTTGTGAAACCGTATTTATAGTCCGAACTGGTTATTTCCTCCAGAATGTCATTTTCCTTCGACATGAATCTATTTCATTATTTAGAATAATTCTAAGCAAAGGTATAACCAAAATGGATGTGGAAGGTTATCAAATGCTGAAAAATTTTACTCTATTGAGATGAGGGCACTTCCTCTGGCATGAACAGCCGACCATTGCAGGATGTACAAACCGGAAGGTAAATGCCGGAGATCCAGCTGTTCACTTCCTTGAATTGTTTTTTCCCACACGGATTTTCCTTCCGTTGAATAAAGTTTGATGGTGGTTTTTTCATCCGGACCTGACCAGTTGAGTAAGCCTTCTCCTGGGTTGGGATAGAATGAAACAGACTCCATTTGACTTTCTTCTGCCACACCTGTAATCACCGCAACCACTGGCACCGACCATTCTGACCAGCAGGAATCCAGTTTGTACCGAACCATGTAGGATGAATTCTGAAGCCCTTTGATTTTTGGTGCATTGTTGTTGGTCTGCAGGATACCGTTTACCTGCCACTGGTATTGAGGTGCGGTTACATTGCAGGTAAGTGAATCAGAGATCTGAGTGACCACCGGAGTTTCCGGTGTCTGTCCGTTCAGAATACGGGCTTTCACTTCAATTCTAGGGCTAGGGCAACCGCTGTATTTACTGATGATCCAGTTAAACAGATACGGGTAGGCTGTATTTCCGGAGACCGCCCCTTCAATGTTCAATAAGGTTGGGTATTTGAGGGGATAGGTGCCCCAGTTGCCAGTGGCTGTAAACAAGGACTGGCTGATGTTTACGCATTTCAGAGTGTATCCGCTTCCCGGATCAAGTCTCCAGAACAAGGCCACTTTCGCCTTATTACCGGATGACACAACATCAGTCTGATACCATTGAACGCCATTTTTCTCCAGAACGATCCGGCAAAGATCTCCGGTGGTTGCCATGGTTGCATGCGGAATGGTGACTGAATCCAACCGGATGGTGGAAACTACCGAAAAAGTCAAACCATCTGTCGTATTGGATGAATTGGTGCCGGCCAATGTATTGTTCAAACCAGATTTGCCTTTGGTTACATTTCCGCTTTGTACATAAAATCCGGTGGTCTGAGTGATTACCGGAGTGGTGAATTTTCGGACATTGTTCGCCAGAGGAACCGAAGAAGCCGGGTTTTCAAACCACAACAAATTGGATCCACCCGTGGCTGAAATCTGGACTGTTCCTGGTCCGCAACGTTCGCCATTTTGTGGTTGAGGAGATGGGCCAACAGCATTGATGAGGATGTTTTTCACAGGCGGTTTCCCCGTGTATGCCGGATTGGTGGAAATGATTCGCACTTTGTAATTGGCACCAGTCATGAGATTGGAAGGCAGCTTTGAATTGAATACTTCCGGAATGCTGGCATCCAGTGTGTCAATGTTCAAAGGTGAGGCAAATGAGCCGGCCGTGTTGCTCAACTGCACAATAAAGCGGTTTCCGGAATTAAAAACGCCAGTTGAATGAAACGGAACCGAAAGATTAGCACCGGCACAAATCGCCTGTGGAAGAGCATCTACCTGAAGGCAATTGAACACAAGGTCGGTTTTCTTGCTTCTCGATTCACAGGCTGATTTTTTCAGACTTAAACTGTATTTCCCTTCGATCTGTTCCGTCACATTGGGGATAACCGGGAATTTTTCTGAACTGAGAAATCCATTGGGTCCTGTCCATTTATATGAATAACCAGCCAGGTCTTCGGCCAGTAACTGGATGGTGTCGCCCACACAAAACGGGCCTGAATTGGATGGTGTAAAGTTGGGAATTACAATGCTGCCAGACACGCAGGACATATCTGCATAACCTTGTCTGATCTTATTACCAGGTAAAAGACCAAAGCCCAGTGATAAATTTACATAACCGGTTAGGTGGCAATAGCTCATGATGGTTCCTTCCCTTCCTTTCACGGTTGGCTGGCAATTTCCTTCGGCGTTCCAGCAGGAATCGATCTGGCCAAATACACCAGGCGACACTTCCCAGCCGCAATTGTGCGTATGGTTGCTGGAAAAATTATGGCCCAGTTCGTGGGCAATGGTGCTCAATGTCCACGAATACACAGGTAGATCGGCAAACGTGAAATCGATGTTGGAAAACCCATACCGGATATTGGAACATATGGCATCCAGATAAGCCACTCCACCTAAGCCCAGTGCCCGGGTACTGAGGAGGTGGGCCAGTTGTCCCGGCCAGTTGGCCGCATTTCCGGCAGCCATAAAATCGTCGAGTGCAGTAAACGAAGATGTGTACGTATACGGATCCGGTGTATTCCAGATTTTTACCGCTTTGATGCCAATATTGATTGTCTCGGCTTCATATAGAATGGCAGTGCCATTGAACATGGATTCAAACTTATTCAGGGTTCCCTGCATGGTGACGCCTTTCTGAAACATGTCGAAATCGCATTCCCAATAAATTTCAGTCAACCGGCAACTGGTATCGGCTGTTATGGAATTATGGCCGGTGCCAGACCGATGGGAAGGCTGTGGATCATCGTGGTCTATTCCACATTGAAATGGGTTTTTTTTGGTGAGATCAGAATCAAAAAAAGAAACGTAATCGGTTGGTTTGCCCAGTTTTTCAGGGAGTTGAGAAATGTTCAGGTTTCCTTTCGAATCTGAATAAACCAAAACGAATTGTCCGTTTGAAAACAGGCTGAGGGCTGCCATTTCCTTACCTCTCTTACGGCTGATGCTTTTGTAGTGATGTGGAAACTGCAGGGTAGCGCTCACGTCCCTACCTTTGGAATCCAATACTTTGTATCCGGAGGCATGAATATCATTGGATTCGAACTCGATTTCTTTAAGCCCACCCGGAACAGGAAAGGAAAGAACCATCCGGTCCTTGTTGGCCCGGTACGCGGCTTTACTTTTCAACGTATCCAGCTCAAAGCGAACCGAACGTTTGGCGAAGGATTTCAGATTGTCCGGATTGGTGGAGACGTTCGAGAACCAGGAACTTCCCTGGCCAAAACTGTTAAAGGAAAGGACCAGGAGTAGCAGACTGGAAAATTTCTTCACGATCAATTTTTTGGTTGTGCGGTAATAAATGTAAAAAAGCAGATTTTGTTTTTACCGGAAACGCCTTTTGGACGAATTTCCGGAACCTCCCCCTGAAAAACAAATATTCTCTACTTATCCTGTTCTGATTCTTTCTTTAAAAGGAAGGATTCGAATGAATATCTTTCAGAAAACAAAAATAGTGTATCTATTTGCCTTTCATTTAATCTGATTGAAAGTTGTCCGAAACGGAACCATCTCAACCTCATTGCCTCAATTGCGGAACGATCCTCGATGATCGTTTCTGTAGTCATTGCGGACAGGACAGCAAGGAATTCAAGCGTTCCGTCTGGAATGTGTTTTTCCAGTTTTTTGAAACGTTTACCGACTTCGATAACAAGCTTTGGTCAAGTCTGGGGCCGCTGTTTTTCCGGCCGGGAATGCTCACCAGAAAATTTCTGGATGGAAAACGGAAAAGCTTCCTGAACCCGATTCAGATGTATGCCTTTTTCTCTTTCATTTTTTTTCTGACTGCTTTTTATCTTCCGGAAAAAGAAGGGGCTTCGGCTCAGGAAGAAATCCGGAAAGGAATCCGG
>DAIOVD010000252.1:0-4485 GCA_036759185.1 Catalimonadaceae bacterium
TGCTGAACAGGGCGTCGCCATTGGTGATTTTCCGGCACATCCTGTCCCGGATCTCGGATTGGGTGAGGGATGAATTCCAGATACGAACCTCATCGATCGATCCGTTGAAATGGCCATACGCTCCTCCGCCAATTTCGCTGGAAGAGGCAAATACGTTGGTGCGCTGACTCGTCAGTCCCGTGGCAACCAATATCCCGTTCACATACAGGCTGGGTTGTTTGTTGGTGTACACAATGGAAACATGTGTACAACCGGAAATGGTTCCCGACCAGGAAAGCAAAACCGGAATGTAGCTGTCGCCATGTTCGTACACACAGATACCATTCGTTCCTACGGAAAAACCGGCTCCGGCATTTTCCGAACCTGAGCCAAGGGCAACGCCATGTAGTGGAAAGACCACAAACTGGTTGTTGCCGAATTGTCCGCCTGCACCTCCTGTCGATTGACCATGAAGGGTTGTGGAACTGCCGGGATTTACCCAGGCTTCCATGGTGAAATTGTTGGGTGTTGATGCCACCTGGGTGGAATTCACCTGTTGGTTGCTTCCATTAAAGCTGAGTGCATTGCCGGAACCTGGTTTGTGCAATGCCATAGTTGAGCCCAGTGTGAAAACCGGGGTTGTAACCGATCCGCCTGTGGTTCCATTGAGTGCAGAACCAGTAGCAGTAGCCTTATTTTCTACAACCAAACCAGTTCCCTGACCGGTACGATTCATATCCCAATACCCAACCAGACCGGTTTCAGTGCCTGAAAGTGGAGAGTTGATGGTGGATTGAATTTCGTTTTGAGAACGTGTGGTATTCCAGATCCGGACTTCATCCACCCGGCCATTAAAGAAACCTTCAAATGTGTTTTCACCACTCCGGCCGATAAAAACAGGTTTCGTTCCGTAGTTCAGTTCGAATCCCATTGGTGCCGTTCCCTGGAGCACACCGTTCACATAAAATTTCAATTCGGTGCTGTTGGCTACCAACGCTAAATGGTAGGATTTGCCCAGTTCAATGGAATTATTGGGAGAATTCACAATTGGATTTTGGCCGGATGCTGATGAGACCCCTACTTCAAAACACTTGCAGCCCTCAATCATTTGAACCGCAAAGCCTTCAAAAGAACTGGTTTGGGTATTCTGCTTAAAAACAATGTATTGGCGGGATGCATTGACAATTTTTGTTGATGTAAATCCCATTGGTCGCACCCATGCTTCCACAGTTACTGAAGAAGGGCTCAGTGCTGCATTATTTGGAATCGTAATGTGGTCATTCGCTCCATCCAGTAAAACCGCATTTCCAAACGAGTCACCATAGTCAGCCTGACTGAAAAACTCTTTCTCCACCTGGCTTGCGTTCAACGCCACATTGTAAATCTTCACCTCATCAATTCCTCCTTTCCAGAAATGGGTAGGATCGAATGCTTGTCCGCCAATCTGGAAATCGGTGGTCATTTGATTGGGTGTTGCTGTAAACGTATTGGGAGCCTGAACGCCGTTGAGGTAAAATTTGGTCACCCCGTTTTCGCGAACCATCGCCGTGTGGTACCATTGGTTGGGGTTCGCAAAAAAGGAACCACTTGGTAGCCAGGAGATAAAATTATACAGACCCCCAAGTTGATTTCCTGCACCACTGCCACTCACGTTGCCCATTCCATAATTGTAGCCTTTGTCGCCCGGACCCAGACTTACAATCATCCGGTTGAATTGGTTGCCCGGATCAAACTCTGAAGGATTCACCCAGGCCATGAGTGTGAAATTGTCGATGTTGTTCATCGGAAGTGAAGGGAAGCTGATGGCATCGTTCACTCCATCAAACTGATAAGCCGAATTGGGTTTGCCAAAACGGTCAGTTGTCAGAGTGGCACCATTTACGGTTCCGTTCAGAGAACCTTCAGCATCGTTGGCATTGCCGGAAAAGGGGTAGTAAGCGATTGGTTGTCGTCCATCGGAAAATAAAACCGAAACATCACTTTGGCTGAGGGCGGTATTAAAATACTTCACCTCATCCATCCCTCCATTCCATTGCCTTCCTCCGCCAACAAAATTTCCCAGCCGTAAAAACGGATTTACATAATTCACTGTTCCGGTCCAGGGTGTGGTTTGAATGAGCACGCCATTCACATAGCCACTAACGGCGGTTTCACTTTTTACCACAACCAAGTGTTGCCATACATCGGCTGTGAGCGTAAAAAACACACCAATACCACCACTGCTGGTGTGCACCCCAAAAACATATCGGTTTGTTTCAAAATTGTCTTGCTGAATTACCCAGTTTTGAAAGCCTGTGTGGGCGTTGTCTATGATGTCTGCAAACTGGTTTTGTGTGGTGCCTGGTTTGAGCCACATCGAAACAGAGAAATTCTGATCCGTCAGATTTCCACCAATGTCCACTTGCCCGCTGCCACTAAAGTTGAGAGCGGAATTCGCATTCCCAAACCGGTCTGTGGTCGGGCTAAGCGATCCAACGATGGTTCCGTTTAAAGAATTTCCGCTCACATCATTCCCGTTGCCATCGAGCGGATAGTGAGCAACAGGCGATTGGGCAAACAGGAAGCCTGGCAGGAAAAGAACCAGAAAGAACAGCATCAGCAACAGGAAACTGAACTTCCACTTTTCAGTACCAAACAGGGCTGGATGGTGATTCAGCTGCGAATCATGGCGGAGCTGGATCGTGGACCGGGAGGTTTTCATAAGGTAAACGATGATGAAAAAAGTATAGATCAAACCTCAGGACAGTTTCCATACCGGTCAATCACTAGAACTAGGTATTGTGCCTGAACGGACTTCCCTGGAAATTGGATGCCAGAAGATGAGCTGTTTCCTGCCTGTATTCCCTGGCCTGTTTTTACCCGGATCCATACACGGTGTGTCCTGGATTCACACAGCCGGATGGCGGATTTATTTTGCTTTTGTCCTCATCATCAGCAGTTTTTCAAAGGACGGAATCGCCCAAAACCGGAAGTCACTCCGGTTCGAATCCTTTGGGGTGAATGAAGGACTGTCGCAGGGAAATGTTACCTGCATGATGCAGGACAGGCAACGGATGCTCTGGTTTGGAACCTGGGACGGCGTGAACCTCTATGATGGTTTCCGGAATCAATCCTTCCACAATCTTTCGTACCACAGCCAGAATATTCGGGGACTGGTGATCAACAACATTGTCGAACTCGATTCCGAACGAGTGGCCATATGCTCCTATACCGGCCTCGATATTTTTTACATAAGCCAGCAGCGGTTCAGGCATTATGCCGATGAGCCAGCCTTTTTAAACTGCCGCGTACTTCATAAAATGGGTGATACGCTGATTCTTTCCACAGGGTCACACTTAAGGATTTTCAACCTTCGTTCACACCAGTTCAGCCATCATTCAGGTAAAGAAGCAGGTGTTTGGAAATCGGCACTAACCAACCGAAAAAACGGTGTCAACCGATCGGAATTTCTGTTCACCCGGGCGTATGAACTGTTACGGAAACAACCCTGGGCTTTTTCTTCTTTAACGGAAATCTGGTCACAGAATACCGTAAACGATATCATCTGGCAACCAGATCAGAGCCGGCTTTTTCTGGGTTGCGAAGAAGGGGTGCTTCTGGTGGATTTCCGGAACGGAAGCCGGCAGATGTTTCTCGAAGGTACCAGCATCAAAAGCCTGGCCTTTGCACGAAATCAGTTGTTTATCGGTTCTCAGCTGGCAGGCCTTTTTGTGATGGATTTACCGGAACTGAACATCTCCGGACACTATCTTCACGATGAGAAAAACCGCCACAGCATCGCCGGGAATTACATCCGCAATCTGTTTGTGGACGATGACCAGAACATCTGGCTCTCCGTTCTGGGTGGTGGGCTGAGCTATGCCTCGCTCCAACCCAAACCAGCACGGACACTGTTTTCCAGTTTTTCATTGCCTGCGGGAAGCAAGCAGGACAACTACATCCAGTCCCTGGCCGAAGACAGTGCCGGACGCCTGTGGATGTATTCCGTCAGTGGAAATCTGAAGGTTCTCAATACGGAATACAATGTCATCCGGACCTTTACCCCGGAACAAATTGATCCGGTGGCACTCCCGGTTTCGGTGCAGCAGATCTTTGTGGATCCCGACGGAACCGTGTTTCTGCTCAGCAACAAAGGATTGTACCAGGAAACGGTGCCCTTCCGGTTTGCCCGGATTCTGCAACCCGATTCTGCACAGGGAGCCTCGTATTTTCAGACCATGATCCGCCTGGCACCGGGAGAATATTTGCTCGGAACCCGAAGCGGGGTCTTTTTCTTTGACCAGAAGTCGGCCAAACTCCGACCGGTTTCTCACCCGGCTCTGGATAAAGAAGTGATTCATTTTCTGTTTCAGGATGAGAAAGGCCGGATTTATGTGAACCGCTTTTTTAAAGGTGTAAAGGTGTTTTCGTTCAACGGACAGAACCTTCACGAATTGGCTAATATTCCAACGGAAGCCAACCTCAAATCGGCCGTCGAAACCAAAACCGGCATTCTGTTCGCCAGTT
>DAIOVD010000253.1:0-4460 GCA_036759185.1 Catalimonadaceae bacterium
CTCTTTCAGTACTGGCTTGTATAATGTTGTGTGCAGGGGCAAAAGTATTCCTTTTTGGGGGATATTTTGCAGAAACAATTGTTTTGCAACCATCCCCAAAGGTAGGCCAACGGTTTTTGCCATGGCAGTATATGTTGCGTCTGAACCTTTCAAACCGAAAGAAGCAAGTGTTTGATATTCAATATTATCAATTACATATCGAAACTCATGAAGCATCACGACCAGATCCTGATCCGACTCATTCAGCACCCAATTTTTCACGATCAAATCCAATAAAAAATCAGCCGGTGAACCCGAATTTCTTTGCAATAGCATTAAATTATGCTTTCTGAATCCCATATCCAGAATGTCATTGGCAACGGTTTCATCGTTTACAAAAGCAAAAAAATCAGTGAAATCATCTTCATCAATACCTGGAAAAAAGGTCTTAAGAAAGTCAAAACAGGTTGCTCCTTCCGGGTATTGAAGATGAGTCTCATCATCCGTCATTCCCGCCTTTACAAAATGATTCCACCTTTCGCAATAGCCAGGTTTTCGGAGGGTGCCCCTTTTCAAATCTTTGATTCCTTCCAGACCATACAAACGGGCATATGGAATGGAGTCCCGGTTTGGATACGCTTCAAAACGGCCCCAACCTGGTACCTGGAGTTTCTCGGGTTCAGCAAACAAACGTTGGTATGGGAGAAGTGCGGTTCTTCCACCAGCGATGAAACTTGACACCCCTTTACCAGCCAGAACAACATTCCTGGGATTCCATGAAATTTTATATTTGAATGGATTGTCATCGAATTCATCGGCCACCAAACCGCCGCAATACGAATGAAATCGTGTGATCTTCCCTCCTTTTGCCTGAATGTCGTGAATCACTTCCATGGCAGACATATGATCAATTCCTGGATCAAGTCCACATTCATTAATAAACACAAGGTCTGCTTTCTCGACATCGGCCGCCATTTGACGCATGGCAGGCGACTCATATGAAGCTGTAACCAAATTGGCCTTTGCTTCAATACACGCTGCCCCAACAAGTGGATGCAGTGGAGGAGGCAGCAAGGAAATCACAATCTTACTTCCTGTAATGAGTTTCACAAGATCCTCATGCTGAAGAGCTTCAAAACAAATCGTATCGGCTCTGGTGAGTCCCGCTGTTTTACTTTTCAGATTGTTTTCGTCGCCATCAGCCACTGAGAAACGAAAATTTTCTTCTCGTGCGAAATCATTTAAATAATGCAGAAGGCTGACAGAACTGCGTCCGGCGCCCAGGACCAATATCGGATTATTCATGTTTCAGGCCGCTATTTCAGAACAAATTCCCATTTTGAAAAATTTGATTGAAGATTGATCGATCCAAATTCAATATCTTCATATTTGCTACCAGAAAACAACTCATTATGAAAATAGCCATTGTCGGAGCGACCGGATTGGTGGGAACCGAAATTTTCAATGTACTGGCGGAGACAGAGCTGAGACATGCAAACATACTGGCAGTGGCTTCTTCCCGTTCACTAGGAAAGAAAATCCCATTTGCTGGTCGTGAAATAACCGTCATCAGTATGGAAGAAGCGATCCTTGAAAAACCAGATTTTGCAGTTTTCTCTGCAGGAGGATCGACTTCTCTTGAATGGGCCCCCAAATTTGCCGATGCGGGTATTACAGTTGTGGACAATTCTTCTGCATGGCGCATGGATCCGGATAAAAAGTTGATTGTTCCGGAAATCAATGGAAATACGCTAAAGTCAACCGATAAAATCATCGCCAACCCAAATTGCAGTACCATCCAGATGGTAATGATCCTTCAACCTCTGCACCTGGCATTTGGAATACGACGTGTTGTCGTTTCCACATATCAGTCGGTTACAGGTACCGGAGTGAAAGCCGTTACCCAGCTTATGGAAGAAAGGGCAGGTCAAATTCCTCAGAATCCGGCTTATCCTCATCCCATTGATTTGAATGTATTGCCTCACATTGACAGTTTCCTGGAAAACGGGTACACCAAAGAGGAAATGAAAATGGTGAATGAAACCATGAAAATTATGGGGACCGATCAGATCAAAGTGACTTCAACCACTGTCCGGATTCCGGTCGTGGGTGGTCATTCAGAATCAGTCAATATTGAATTTGAAAACCCATTCGAACTGGAGGAAATCCGCAATATTCTGGCAGACACCAGCGGAGTAGTGGTTCAGGATGATCCTTTCAACAATATTTATCCGATGCCAATCTGGAGCAAAGGAAAAAATGAAGTCTTTGTAGGCAGAATCCGCCGGGATTTTAGTCTCCCCAACGGACTCAACCTTTGGATAGTAGCCGACAATCTTCGCAAAGGTGCTGCTACCAATGCTGTTCAGATTATTGAACTTCTTGCCAGAAAATCAGGCAAATAATCTGATTGTCAGACTTTCACTTCTTTTGGTGAGTACATTTTAACCAGTACATCCACCACTTTATCAATTTCAGATTCGGTATTGTTTTTGCAAAACGAAAAGCGAACAGCCGACCGATCCGGAGAACTTCCCAATGCCCGAAGTACATGCGATCCAACTTCGGAACCTGAACTGCAGGCACTTCCACCAGATGCTGCTATTTTATTTATATCCAGATTGAAAAGAAGCATTTCTCCATTTTCAGAAGGAGGCAGACTCACATTTAGTACAGTGTATAAGCTGTGATCCAGTTCATCGGACCGTCCGTTAAAACGTACTCCAGGGATCTCAGCATTCAGTCGGTTGATCATTCTGGATTTTAGATTGAGAATATGTTTTTTATGGTCTGCCATTCCTTCAAAAGCCATCTCAAGTGCCTTGGCCAATCCAACAATTCCATATACATTTTCAGTCCCTCCCCTCATATTTCGCTCTTGTGCGCCACCATGAATCATGGGTTGAATTTTAATTTCAGGCGACATGTACATAAAACCAATACCTTTCGGACCATGGAATTTATGGGCAGATCCAACCATAAAATGTGTTTTCCATTCCGCCAGATTGTGTGCAAAATGGCCAACCGTTTGAACCGTATCCGAATGAAAAATGGCACCTTTCGGAACGTATTCATTCGCTAATTCTTCCACCGGATTCAGATTCCCGATTTCATTGTTCCCATGCATGAGGGAAACAAAACTGTTGGGATCTTCTTCGAGCCAGTTTTTCAACTGATCAAGATTAAGATTTCCCTTGTTGTCGGTTTCCAGAATTTTTAAATCCACCAGTCCGGAATGCGCCAGAAACTCCATCGAATGGAGGACAGCGTGATGTTCCAGAGGAGACGTGATGGCCTGGCGAATTTTCCGTTGGGTGACGGTGCTGATGATGGCACAGTTATCGGCTTCTGTCCCACCTGATGTGAAGAAAATCTGAGCAGGACTGGTACCCAGTAATTCCGCTACCTTTTTCCTGGACCGCTCAATGGCAGATCGGGCATCTCTCCCGAAACTGTGAATAGAGGAAGGATTCCCAAAGGTTTCTGTCAGATATGGCAGCATTGCTTCCACGACAAGCGGATCGATTGCTGTGGTTGCAGCATTGTCTAAATAAATTCTCATGTCAACTAATCTGGTGTATTAATATGGGCACTAGGGATGTATAATTTCCTTAATGTCCCGGATAATCTTGTTGGTGAGCGATTCAACTTTTGTGGCAGAATCGGCTTCCGCATAAATCCGGATGATGGGTTCAGTATTGGACCGGCGCAAATGCACCCACTGGTCTTCAAAATCAATCTTTACCCCATCAATGGTATTTACTTCTTCCCGTTTGTATTTCTCCTGCATATCCAGAAGTATTTTGTCGACATTGATCTCTTTAGTGAGTTCAATCTTGTTTTTCGACATAAAATAATTGGGGTATGAAGCCCTAAGTCTGGAAACCGGCCCGTTGAATTTGGCAAGATGAGACAAAAATAAGGCAATTCCGACAAGGGCATCACGACCATAGTGAAGGTCAGGATAAATGATTCCTCCGTTTCCTTCACCTCCAATGACAGCCTGTTTTTGTTTCATCAGCTCCACTACATTTACTTCCCCTACAGCAGAAGCAAAATACTGACCTCCTGCTTTTCGGGTGACATCGCGGAGTGCACGGGTAGAACTTAAATTGGAAACCGTATTACCAGGATTCTTTTTCAAAATGTAATCTGAAACCGCCACCAGTGTATATTCTTCCCCAAACATTGTACCGTCTTCGTTAATCAGAGCCAGGCGATCCACATCCGGATCAACGACAATGGCCAGATCATAGTTTCCGTTTTTCATTTCCGATGAAATGAACGTCAGGTTTTCAGGAATAGGTTCCGGATTATGAGGGAAATTCCCGTTTGGTTCACAATAGTATTGTTTCACATTGGCTTCATCTACGCCCAATGCTTTCAAAAGCAATGGAACGGCTATGCCGCCGGTTGAATTGACAGCATCGATGGCAATGCGGAAATTCCGTTTCCGGATGGCTTCAACATCAACATATGGA
>DAIOVD010000254.1:0-4420 GCA_036759185.1 Catalimonadaceae bacterium
GAGCATTTCCAGCAAGCGTATTCCGAACTCGAAGCAGCCAGGTTAGAGCCAGATCCGGAAATGAGTGATGCGTATCTGAACCCCACATTGATGCATTTTGCAACCGAAAACAAGATCATTCCGGGGGTGCTTTGCTATAGGTACAATTACATTGATCCTGATTTAGCTCTGCGGGGAGATCTCGAGGTAGATGAAAACGAAGTTCTCCATACAGCAAATGGATATGATGGACCTTTGTTCAAAACTGGTGAATTAACGATTTCTGCTTTGTTATATGAAGGAAATTTGCAACCAAACCAGCAGTACATCCTGATGCCTCCCATGTTCATACAGGGGGGAGGAAGAACTGAAACGCTGACTTCTTTCCGTTATCGCTTCCCTGAACAAGCCTGGAACAATGTTGATTTGAAGTCTGGTTCTTCGATCACTTTTTCTTCTGAAGGTGAAACAAAGGTTGAGCTTGAGATTACTCTGAGTTCAGGCCAGATTTTCAGAACGAATTCAGTAGAAAAGATTATGACCGATGACATGCATTGCAACGATCCGGATTGGATGCGGCGAGATTCCAGATGTGATTTTTGGAAAAGCTCTAAGTTTCAACCGAGTTGTGGTTTTTCATTTAAAGTTGAAGCTTTTGAACCTTATACGGCTGAAAATGGACAGAGTTTAAAGGGTAGGGGAGAAGTTTATTATTACTATAATTACTTGGTTACTGATCCTTGTCCTCCGGAAACATCAGTTATGAGTAAACCAATAATTTTCGTGGATGGAATTGATTTTTATGATATCCGGAAAGGCCCTGCAATTTATGGAAAGTTCTTACAGTATTTTGATCCATCGACAAATGATCATACATCTTTAGGACGAGATTTGAGGCTAATTGGTCATGACATCGCCATCCTTAATTTCCCGGATGGCACTCGTTGGAAAGACTACAATGATGTTTTGGGTTGGCACATGGTCACACCTCCAGCTGTTGCAGAAGGGAAAGCCAATGAAGGTATAGATGGCGGATGTGATTACATCGAACGGAATGCAATGACATTGGTTGCCCTCATTCAAAGAGTCAAAGGGCGTACAAATGACCCGATTGTATTAACCGGGAGCAGCATGGGAGGACAGATTGCACGTTATGCCCTGGCCTACATGGAAAAAAACGGAATGACGCACAACTGCCGGTTGTACATTTCACAGGACTCCCCACACCTGGGGGCAAGTATTCCGATGGGAGTTCAGTATTTTCTAAAGTTTTATGCAGAAAAGTTTTCCAACAGAACCGCGAAAGTTGCATTGGAAAGAAAAGTAAATAATCCAGCCTCCAGAGAAATGCTGCTGAAATTTCATGGCAATTCCGGCAACCCGGACCCACTTCGGGCTCAGTATGTAGCAAACCTCACGAACAATGGAATCGCTGGTTCTGATGGCTGGCCAAAATTGGGAAATATCAGGAAAATTGCCCTGGTAAATGGAAGTCTCAATGGAACATCCAATCTGGATAACGCCAACGGAAATACGATTTCTGCCAACGGCAAAATCTGGACGCACACCCTAGGTTTCTGGAGCGTTCTCAATGGGAGTTCAGGTCAGGCATTTTTTGCTCCAGCTGAAGGGCATCAGGGAGAAGTATTTAAAGCGACTTCAATTCGTTGGATTACTTCATGGTTTTTGGAAGTTCCTGTTTGGAAAACAACCCGGTATGTGACAGAATCGTTTAATTCCGGTTGTTCAATTGATGGCGCCCCTGGAGGTTTTTACAATCCGGCCAGAGATGTGGCCGAAGAGGCATCAAACTGGTACACCACTTTCTACTCTTTGAAAAACCGTTCAAGTTTTATTTCCACAAAGAGTGGATTGGGATTCCACTGGAAGAATCCATCGGATATTGGAAACCTCTGTGAGGATTTGTCAAACCGAAATCTTGCCTGTACGGGTGAAATTCCATTTGATGCGTACTACGGTGAAAATACCAACAGTGAACATGTGACAATTTCAAAAGATATGGCCCTCTGGGTGTTGGATGAAATCAATGGAATTGTTTCACCACAGACTGTCACTCAGCTTCCGGTTTCCGGGCCGGATGTTCTTTGCCTGAATCAAACAGGTACTTACTCGGTTAGTTTGCCTTCATCCTGCAATGGTTGTCAGTCTTATTGGATTGCGGATAATGGTTTGAATCTCACGTCCAGTCCAACTTCTCCAGGTGCAACAACTCAGGCGCTGATGAATGTCGGAGAAAGCGCATTGCATGTAAGTATATCCGGACCAAATGGTTGTGTCTTTAATGGCCAAAAGCAAATTCATTTTGGCAAACCCAGCTCCATTTCAAACAACGCACATGTTAATTTACCTGGAATTTTAGGGGGCTACAAAACCAATCTGTATTCTTCAATAGGCACCGTTTTTTCCGTCAGCACAAGTTCAAATGGTAATTGCGATCAGGATGCATCCATTCAACATGGAAATACGTTGTATGCCCGCTGTAGTCCTGATAATCTTCACGGATGTTCATACACTGCTATTGTAAAAGGAACCAATCAATGTGGTTTTGTGGAGAAGAATTTTACAGTTCACTGCAATGCGAATTCCGGGGGGCACCGGGCCGCGGTCAATCCGGCAAATCCGGTGGCTGGAACGGATCCGGTTGTTATGGTGTCGGTAATCAATGAAGAAGGCGGTCTTGTGCAGGGCCCGTTTGAATACGAACTGGTGGATGTTAAAAACCGGCCTGTGTTTAAATCTACAGCAGATATTAACCCATTCAGCATCAGTCTTGAGACGATAGATCCAGCTGAGTACAGCGTTTTGGTTCACTCGATCGACAAGGTAGAGCCCGCACTAGCCAGATTTGTGTTGCTGAAGTCTGCTGGTTCAGCTCTGTCTGTTTCACCAAATCCTGCCATTAAAGAAGTAGATACAGAAGCAAAAGTGGTGATTTTGGACAACCAGACACAGGATGAGGTGTTTGATGTGATTGTCGAAGACTTCAATGGTGTTCGTCAACAGAATTTTGGTGTTGAAGGAAAGACCTTTTCAATTGACCTTACTGGTTTGGCTTTGGGTTCGTATGTTGTTACGGTGAAAGGAGCAAGTTCCATTTTTCAGGAGGATATTCAGTTGACCATGAAAGGGAGTTCCTATTTGATCCTGAATCCCAATCCGGTGACAGACAATGTTTCGCTTGAAATTGTAAATCCGTATCGTCCGGATCTGGACTATAAAGTGGTGATCACAGATAAACTGGGAAATGTCTTCAGGGATATTACAACCAGAGAGTCCTTGATCGAAATCGATGTGGCAGACTTGAATCCGGATTTGTACTACCTGCAGGTTTTCGACGGGTATCAAAAGCTCGGGAAGATTTTCCGCAAACTATAACTGATCCCGGTCCTAAAATAATCAGCCTTTTTTAGCATTGTAAGGCAGGTCACAGGATTTTGTGGCCTGCCTTTTTCGTGTGTTTTGTAATGTGTTTTGCATCAGGAATATTTTATGTTTCTTCAGGTAGGTCGGCTTTCTCTGATTTCATTCTTGCCATAAGGTAGCGCATATCCAGGCGGCATTGGTTGATGAGAAAGGGAAATTTGTGGGTGCCCAGGGCCGATTTTTTAAACATCTGCCGGCTGATGTTTAAAAAATCAGCCATTTCCTTATGGCCAATCAGGAGGAAATCCATCAAATCCTGAACGAACGATTCTTTCTTCATAAGGCAAATATTTGTACCAGATTATTTGTACCATTTTATTTTAGTACAAAATATTTGGTACAAAAAAAGTACCATGAAATTTGTACCATTTTTTTATGGTACAAAAAACGTGGTACAAAACAGAATGATCAAAATGTCGGTTGGTTTTCCTGTTGGTATCACAAGAGAAGCCCAACCAGTGCGGTGTTTCCTCCTGTCCCCATTTTGATGATCACCGAATATGTAGATGGTCCGAATATGACGGACAGGTCCAATGTTCAAACTCAAAACTTAATCGGGATGCCCCGATACATATTTGTTACGGCCGGATTGCTTCATCTCACCGAATACAAACATCAGGGCAAGGTATTTAAACAGGAGCCCACCTGGCAATGGTTGGATCGGTATAAGCGCCGAAATCTACCCTGGTGCGACCGAAACCGTTACGATTCGTGGCAATCAGTTTGCCGATCTCACCACAGCCATTGATCTCAAGCGTGTGCCGTATTCCGAAAATGAAGCATCAGGTACGGTAAACTTTACCCTCAAATGCAACGAATTCATTAATTCCCCGCAAACGACCACCAACTTTACCCGAAAAGGTCTGGTGATTGGGGAAAAGGTTTTGTTGAGGGCACCGAATAACCTGGCTGGTACTAGTTTTTTAGGAGACCAAATCGGTGGTTTAGCAGCAATCAATGCCAATGGAACAGCATATCCCAACGCCAATGTCTGGCC
>DAIOVD010000255.1:0-4412 GCA_036759185.1 Catalimonadaceae bacterium
CTTCATAATCACTTCCGGAGAAATAGAGTTCATACATTAAAACCCGTTTCAGGTTAATTCCGGATGAATTCCAGATTAATTTTGATTCCGGAATAAAAAGCCAAACAACTGATAAACAAATAATTAAAATTCCAGGATTCAGGGAATTGACAGAAAACACCAATTCCTACGCCAGCCTTTGGCATATTGCAGTCTGTAATACACATACTCATTATGATACGATTTTTATGTTGCCTGGTGACAGTCCTCTGTCTGGCATCAACCACACATGCGCAAACTGCTCTTCCAACATCGTGGAACTTCTCTGCCCCTGCCATTACAAGTCCACCAAATGGCTGGACGGTTAACAACGCCCTGAACGGGACAGGTGGTCTTACTTATACAGGAAACCAGAATTCAGTAGGAGGAGATGGTGTTTCCTGCCGGTTGGATGCCAATGGCGAATTTGTGAAGATCTGGTTCGCTGATAAACCGGGAGCTCTTACCTATTACATCAAAGGAACCGGAATATCGCCGGCACCTTCTTTCACTGGAAAATTTAACATTCAGGAATCTGCGGACGATGTAACATACACAGCTCTCAGATCCTTTACAACGGCCAATCCACTACCAGGCGGCAACCTGAGTGCAAACAAGTTTACCGACACTCCTTTGCCAACAACCCGGTACATCCGCTTCTTTTATGAAGAAAAACTTTCAGGTAACAATGTAGCCCTGGATAGTGTGAAGATCAACTCTGCTCCTCCAAGTCCTGCGCCCTCCATTACAGTGAAAGTTGGAACCACGGTTGTTGTGAACCAAACTACCTACACAATTGGTACAACGGCGACAACCAATTTCAGCATTGTCAACAATGGAACGATTGAAAATCTAAACATTGACAGCGTACGAATCTCAGGTGACGCCAGTGCCGATTACACATTGCCTTCAGTTCCAACATCTGTGGGACCTCTTGCAAATCAACCATTGCAGGTCAATTTTACGGCAGCAACACAAGGATCAAGGAAAGCAACACTGAAAATCTATAACAATGACCCGGAACGGAACCCGTTTGTGATTCAGCTATATGGCATTGGCGGAACAATTGCTACGGAGCCAACATCGGCACCAGGCGGGATTATTACCTCCAACACCACTTCATATGGGTTTAAGGTAGCCCTAACACCACCTCCAACAGCACCTGAAAAGTATCTGATCATCCGGAAACTGGGTAGTGAAATCACACAAGGTCCAGCGGACGGTACCTCTTACAAAAAGGGCGATAAGATTGGGGACGGAGTTGTTGCGTACGTTGGAGATTCTGCCGTGACCAATTTACTTCCAAAATATGTTTTTGCCAGTTCCACTTACTATCTGGCTGCCTACAGTTTCAACGGCCCAAATGGTTTTGAAAACTATCTCACCACTGCTTCTGCAGGCGCATCTGTCACAACATTGGGAAAACAACCTGGGAATTACTACAACGGAATCAATCCGGCTGTGAACACATTTGTGAACGACCTGCGGGATAAACTGAACACACATGACACCCTTTTCTATTCTCAGTATGGCCCAAGATTGCTGGAAGGATACGTAGCCAGAGACACGACCAACGGTTTCAAAGTGGTAAATTGTGTATACACTGGAATACCGTATGTGTATGATGGAGCCATCAGTTACTGGACAGGCCAGGCCGGAAATCCAGCCACACTCACCCGTGAACATACCTACGCACAAAGCTGGATGCCAAGCAATACAGGACAACCGAGCTGGCCAAATGCATCCAACGGAAAAGAATATCCGGAATACAACGACATGCATCATTTATTCCCGGCTCATCAAACAAATGCCAATGCAAGGAGATCAAATAACCCGTTTGGCAATGTGGTCAATGCCACATACACTTCTCCAACCGGAGTCGGAAAACTGGGAACCAATTCCGGTGGAACGGTGGTGTATGAACCAAGAGATGAACACAAAGGAGACGCCGCCCGTGCTTTAATGTACATGGCAACCTGTTACAACGGCGTACAAGGTCAGGAATGGAAATTTCCGACGAACCAGAGTCCGGCGGTTATTTTGCAGTGGCACCAACAAGATCCGCCAAGCAATTTTGAAATTGCCCGTCACGAGTTTATTGCCACCCTTCAGAAAAACCGGAATCCGTTTATCGACAATCCGGATTGGGCGTACAGCATAAACTTCGCTACGATGGCCTTTATCCCGACTTCGGTTTCGCCGCTGGATTTCCGGAATGCGATCGCCACCTGGCCGAATCCTGCCACCAACCGAATCAATGTGGATGCCACGCTGATTTTCGAACCATCCATGACCTATGACTGGGTTAACGCCAGTGGTGTAGTTCAGTCAACCGGAACCATGGAAGCACCGATTACCCAGCTGACATTGCCTGAAGCCAAAGGTGTTTATTTCCTTCGTCTCCATTCAAACAGCGGAACGCGGGTAACCCGGGTAATGAAGGACTAATCATTCAAACCGAATACCAACAAAAAAGCCTCCTGGAAACAAGAGGCTTTTTTATTATTTCAATTTTGATTGAGTTCAAGAAAAGTCAAACCGACATTAAACTCATAACTCTTAACCCTTAACTCTTAACTTAACCGATTGCCTGCGCCAGATCCTCTTTCAGATCCTCCAGATCTTCGAGGCCAACCGAAAGACGAATGAGGGTATCTTTCAAACCGTTTCGCTCCCTTTCTTCTTTTGGAATGGAAGCATGCGTCATCGAGGCCGGGTGCGTACAAAGCGACTCCACTCCTCCCAATGACTCGGCCAGCGTGAATATCTTCAGATTCTCCATCACCCGGATGGCTTCCGGAAGATCATCCTGCTTCAAGGTAAAAGACACCATTCCTCCGAAATCGTTCATCTGGCTGGCCGCAATGGCATGACCCACATGGTGCGACAATCCCGGATAGTACACGTGTCCAACTTTTGGATGATGATACAACCAGTCGGCCAGTGCCTTCGCGTTTTTACAATGACGCTCCATCCGGACGTGCAGGGTTTTCAATCCGCGTAACACAAGAAAGCAATCCTGCGGACCCGGCGTTGCACCGGACGCATTCTGCACAAAGGCCAGTTTCTGATGCAATTCATCGTCTTTTACAATGAGGGCACCCATCACCACATCGGAGTGGCCGGCCATATATTTGGTGAGCGAGTGCATCACAATATCGGCCCCCATCGACAATGGATTCTGAAGGTATGGAGTAGCGAAGGTGTTGTCAACTGCAAACCAGATGCCATGGGCTTTCGCCACAGCCGAAACCGAAGCGATGTCCACAATCTGCAAAAGCGGATTGGTTGGCGACTCAACCCAGATCAGTTTGGTGTTGGGCGTAATGTGGGCTTCCACATCGGCACCGGTCTGGATACGGACAAACGTAAATTTGATTCCGAATCCCTCATAAATTTTGGTAAAAAGGCGATAGGTACCGCCATATAAATCGGAAGAAGCAATCACTTCATCTCCCGGTTTGAGTATTTTCATCACAGCATCTGTGGCAGCCAGTCCGGTTGCGAAGCAGATACCGTATTTTCCACCCTCGAGTGCCGCCAGATTGTCCTGCAAAACCGTCCGTGTTGGATTGTGGGTTCTGGAATACTCATATCCTTTGTGCACCCCTGGCGACGTTTGAGCATAGGTAGAGGTTTGGTAGATTGGCGTCATCACGGCCCCGGTCACCGGATCGGGGTGAATGCCGGCATGAATCAGTTTGGTAGCGAATTTCATTTGGTGTACGTTCTTCAACCGGCAAAAGTAGCATTTCAGTTCATCCGCCAATGAAAGGACGGCTCGATTCTATCGAAATTATTGTGTAATTGAGAAGAATGGCTATACTCAGTAGTGCCTGTGTCGCAAAGAAAGGCTACCTTTGCGGCCCAAATTTTAGTTCTTTGAAAGAAAAACCGACCTCCAAAACCGGAACGAAAGCCACTTCCGCCTCGAAAACTACGGCTCCGAAAACAGTTCGTGCCAGGGCTCCGAAAGCGGCAGATGCCAGTGCATCAGGCGATTCTGCACCCAAATCCAGAGTCAGAGCAGGTGCAGCCGCTCCGGAAAGAACCGAAAAAAGAAAACGCATTGCCAGCTCTCCTTCCACCGGATCGGGTGACCGTCCGCAAAGAGACAGGAGCGCTTCCAACTATTCGCCAGGCTACAGCAGCCGGCCAACCGGTGACCGCAAACCATTTGTAAAACGGGAAGGTGGCCCATCCGGCGATGCCTCCCGATTCCGTAAACCTTCTGACCGCAATTCGGAAGGACGGGGCGAACGAGGTGGTTACAAACCATCCGGCGATCGTCCTGCTTATGGCAAACGCGATGACAACGGATCAAAACCCGCCTATGGCGAACGCCGTCCGTATTCTTCTTCCGGGCCAAGACCTGAAGGAGGAAGAGGACCATC
>DAIOVD010000256.1:0-4299 GCA_036759185.1 Catalimonadaceae bacterium
GAGACGGATTCAACGTTGACCATTCATTGGTTCGAGGGGTCTCAAACCCAGGCACCGTGGGAGGATTTCAACATCAAAATCAAAAGCCAAAACCGGTTGGGTTGCGCCGGTGCCGATTTGGTGTTTTCACTGGTTCCCAATCCTGAATCCTGCCGGGAATTGTATCCGCTCTTTATTCCCAATCTGGTTACCGCCAACAACGACAACCATAACGACCGCTGGGAAATGGGCAACATTCTCTATCACCAACCGGTATCCGTCCGAATCTACAACCGCTGGGGCCAAACTGTTTTCGAAACGGATTCCTACCAAAACAACTGGCCCGCCACCAGCCTTTCATCGGGCACTTACTTTTATAGGGTGAGCAGCTTTGGGAAGGAGTGGAAAGGATGGATGAGGGTGAATTAAGAATGTAGAATTAGGAATTGAGAATTAGGCGGAACGTGGCGCTATTAGCGCCAAATTAGGAATGATTTACGTTGGGCTGTGGGCATTTCTACCGGGACGACGTCCTATGCCTTCGGCTTCGTTATCAAGCTGCTTATCTATTCTAAGTGCGTAGTCTCGCTTCGCAAAGACTACGTACAAGAGGGGAAATGACCAAGGCGTCTTTTTTTGGTTTCCCACTTAGCAAGAAGACTCGATTTAACACCAATCCAGGCAGCAAATAAATTC
This sequence comes from Catalimonadaceae bacterium, assembly GCA_036759185.1. GTDB lineage: Bacteria > Bacteroidota > Bacteroidia > Cytophagales > Flexibacteraceae > CAMDMI01. The sequence goes on from DAIOVD010000256.1 coordinate 676, forward strand.
TGGCTCATCCCAATAAATATCCGAAAATGACTCATGTGCAGAAATTTGTCCTAAAAATAATGAGAATTGATTTGTCCGCAACAATCTTGTCCGTAAAATTTTACGGACAAGATTGTTGCGGACATTTTGAAATGATGTTTTTTAAGGACAAAAGGATTTTGATCCAGATATTCGATGACAACTAACCTCAACCCCTATCCAACAAGAGTTGATGTTTCTGGCAGATTGTGAGCATCCGGAGTCAATTGAATTTATCTTACATCTCTTTACCGAATGAATTTGTGTGATTGAAAGAATCCATCCGGCACAAATGCGGGAATGAAAGGGCATGCAGGCTTACTTCTCCTCCTTGGCGCATTCATATTATGAATGTCTTACCCAAACATTTGGAATCATCAGGCGAAACCCATTGATTTACAGTATTGTCAAAATCCTCTTTATGAAAAAAATCTTTACTCTCCTTTTATTTGTTGCCAGCTTCAGTGCCCGGTCACAGTCGGTCCTTACGTACAAAGAAGTCTATGACTTCCAGCCGGAAGAAGTGTTCGGCCGGATGTACAACTACTACTACCCTGTAGTCAATCCTTTTGACCCATTTGCTCCTGTCTTTACGGCGGCTGCTTATTGGCAGGTAATTGATTCGGTGTTAACTCGAAACGTCATTGCCAATGGAGATTCCGTTCAGTATGGAATTTTCCGGACGAAAAAACTTGGCAAAATTGTCGCTTCACAATTTGTAGATACAGCTACTATTACCTCTACGTTGACACTCAAATATAAGTATACAAACGAGCCGATTGTGAATACGTTGCCTCCTCCGCCTTCAACAGGCTATATGGACACAACCTATCACATTTTGGGAAGTACGATTCCGGTGCATGTCTTCCGCTATCATAGGCACCAGTTACTCGATTCCTCCCACATATATACCAAAGGTGTTGGTGGTCCCGAAATCTGGGCCAACATCAGCCAGTATACATACCGGCCCCAATTCTTTCTGATTAAAAAGCTGGGAATGCCGCGGCTTGAGAACCCTGCTTTGATTTCCGGGAATAATGCTGTGGATCAGGCGATTCCTGTTTCTTTATGGCCTAATCCGGCAGAATCCAAATTCCATCTGGATGCGGTTCCCGCCAATTCGCTGGTTTTCATCACTGACCAACTGGGAAAGGCAACTTTTCAAACGGAATATCAACCAGGTACATCCTTTGATGTACAATCATGGAAACCCGGGATATATTTTATCCGGATTACCAATCAAAACAAAACAATCGCCAATCTTAGGTTTTGGAAAAACTGACCTATTCAAATTCAGGAATAGAAATCAACATCAACCCTCAGACGGCATCGTTTGAGGGTTTTTTGATTTTAGGGGAACAATCATACCAAATGAAAGACCCAGTACTCATTAAATGCCACCTTTAAATAAGTGGTCCTAAATATTCTGAATCGCGATCCGGCGTTTGACTTTGAGCGATTTATAATGACTAGGGGTAAGGCCGGTCACCTTTTTAAACTGGGCCGACAAATGGGCCACGCTGCTGTAATGAAGCTTGTAGGCGATTTCAGACAAGGTAAACTCTTCAAACATGATGAGCTCTTTGGTCCTTTCGATTTTAAGTGAAATCACAAATTGTTCAATGGTGGTCGATTCCACTTCGGAAAAGAAATTCGACAGGTAATTGTAGCTGTGCCCCAACTCTTCACTGAGCAAAACAGAGAACTTGATGTTTGGCTTTTCGTCAGACTTATACACATAATCCAGCATCACCTGCCTTATCTGTTCAATGAGAAAGCCTTGCTTTTTTTCAAGCAGCTCCAGCCCAACGGTTTTGATTTTGGCATTGAGCTGAAGCTTTTCCTCATTTGTAATGTCTTCCCAAGTCTCGATTTCACCGAGTTCAACCCGGATGGGTGACAGATTAAGTTCTTCCAGTGCTTCACGGACAAAAGCTTTGCAGCTTTCGCAGGCCATGTTCTTTACGTAAATTTTCATTAATGGATTGATGCGAAAAGTGTCCCGTTCGTCCGGCAGACCTTTACATGTTCCGGGTAAATGAGAAATGCACAGAGCGGTGATTACCCGGTTATGCCAACTGATTGCGCTGGTTCTGTGTCAATTAACGTGCCCCCTTTCTGAGATATAGAAACAAGACATCGCATCAGGAAAGAAGCATCTGGTATTCCACCTTATTTCAACCAAATCAAAAAATAGTGGCCGCAATGGCAGACGAAACCAAAGCCTGCGATTTGCATTCTGCGGTGAATCGCTCTTTTATTCACCGCATTTTTGCGGCGAATAATGTGTACTTTCGCCGCAACATCACAGTCAGGCCATGGCAACGTACATTTACCAACACCCCAACTGGACAGATTTTACCTGGCAGGATAAATCCATCAATGCCCTTTTTGGAGAAGTGCGATTGATGCAGGGTAAAATCATCGGCCAGATGAAATCCCTTGGATTTTCGGCCAAAGAAGAAGCGACTCTGGCTGCTCTCACAAAAGACGTGGTGACGTCCTCCGAAATTGAAGGAGAAATTCTTCCCTACGATCAGGTGCGTTCATCCATTGCCAGGCGACTGGGCATCGAAACAGCAGGCCTTGTTCCAAGCAGCCGTCACATCGAGGGCATTGTGGAAATGATGCTGGATGCCACACAACGCTATGAGCTTCCTGTAACCGAGCAGCGATTATTCGGATGGCATGCCGCCCTTTTTCCAACAGGCTTCAGTGGTCCCTACCCCATCGAAACCGGGAAATACCGAACCGGAGAAATGCAGGTGGTATCGGGGGCAATCGGCAAAGAAAAAATCCGGTTTGAGGCGATCAGTCCGGATTTAGTCAAGACTGAAATGGACCGTTTTCTGGATTGGTTCAACAATGAACAAAATCTGGATCCCGTCCTGAAAGCAGGGATTGCCCATTTCTGGTTTATCATCATCCACCCGTTTGATGACGGAAATGGCCGTATTGCCAGAGCAATCACCGATCTTCTGCTCGCCCGTGCTGAAAATAGTGGCGAACGATTTTATAGCATGTCCGGCCAGATTCTGATTGAGCGCAAACAATATTATGACGTTTTGCAAAAGGTCCAGCATAGTACAGGCGACATCACCGAATGGCTGAACTGGTTTCTTCAATGCCTGAAAAATGCCATGACTGCAACCGAAACATTCACCATTTCAATCGTGGAAAAAGCACGATTCTGGAAAGAACATGAACACACTTCGCTGAACCTAAGGCAACGAAAAATGATCAATCTCTTGTTTGATGGTTTCGAAGGCAAACTTCAGACATCCAAATGGGCGAAGATCACCAAAACATCCGGCGATACTGCCCTGCGTGACATCAAAGACCTGATTGAAAAAGGCATCCTGAAACAAACCAATGAAGGCGGGCGAAATGCGAGCTATGAATTAGAAAATGGGACAAACACATAAAATCTTTCCAACAATGAATCGACTTATCCTCCTTTTTACCGCTCTTTTCTTCCTTTCCGGCATTTCCATCCAGGCACAGGAATACAAGACCATTCCAAACCTTCCTTATTATCCGGAAGCACGAATGTCTTCGGATGCCTATCTCAAAGAACGATGCCGTCTGGATTTATATCTGCCCGCC
>DAIOVD010000257.1:0-4097 GCA_036759185.1 Catalimonadaceae bacterium
ATGCCGTCTCCTATTTGTATTGAGTTTCGAATGACAATTCACACCTGGAAAACTGCAACCGCCTTTCAGACTGGATTCTGTTGCAGGTGTTATTAAGGAAGAGTGAATAATCACAAAATTTTACGATAGTTTCGATCATGGTTTTATTCAGCAAGTTCATATACTGGGGTTGGTTGGCTCTGTTTTTCGTTCATATAATGCTCAATAGTATGATCATCTCAAAAATCGATTTCGGGTTTCAGGACAAGTACAAACATTATCTGGAAAGAGGCGGCATGTCTCAGGAAACAATTCAATCCTTATTCACCTTTTTCTGGAGCGAATGGTACGGCCAGGAAGATCCTTCTATCATGATCCTGATAAAATTGGAACATATACTGGCCTGGGTTGTCATCTTCTGGTCGGTGATGGCCTTCATTGTCTGGCTGTATCAACTTTGGCATTAAAAGCACCGACTGTGCCGGGATTGAAATTGGTTGAATTTGAAATGCAAATGCCTGCTGAAATGAAATCCCCGACACATAACCTATGCTCAGAATTCTCATTCGCTTGTATTTTCTACCATCATTCCAGTACATTCGCAGGGCACACCAACAGGATCTATACCAGGAATGGATTTGCCCGTGATCACAGGATTCCGTCATAATACAAGCCCGGACAAGTTTTTGCGTTTGCTTTCTGCCCGGAATGTCAACCGGGCTGAATTCGAAATTCCATCCCATTTCCATTCAATATGAAACCGTTTTACATCATTTCCTGGTCCATATTTCTCACAGGCCTACTGTTCAGGTTTCTTCACTATTCAGGCGGTGGAGTTCTGATCATATTTGGAACTGGATTTCTGGTGGTTCACTGCCTGATCTACTTTTTTATTCATGTCAAAAACGATTTGCCCCAGGCATTACTGATCGCGTCGATTGCGGCCATTATGGTTTATGTTTTGAACCGACTTCAATTCTGGTCATTTTACGTACCGATCTTTCTTTTTGCTTTCCTGCTTTCCTTGGGGACCATTGTCCTGTTGTTCAGGAGGAACGTGACATTTGGCTTTCCGCAATTCTTTCTGATCGCCCTGTTTATTTTCTTCAACGTTCTTTCATATACCCCTGCATACCGGATTTATTACTTCCTGCATTTAAATCCGGTTTTGAACAGTGAATCAAGAAATTACGACTACGCTGGCTGGGACAAATACAGCTGGTTTCTTTACCTGCAAGCCGAAAAGGAGGCTGCACTCGAAGCCAATGCAAATGCTGAAAAAGCCTGGAGCCTTAACAAGGAACAACCATCGTTTGCAGACGATAAGCTGACGTTAAAACGGATCCTTCAGCACAGAAAACAAATCCAGGAACAATCATGGGGGCAGTACCCCTGATGAATCCGTAGTGAACGGGCAGACCTCTATCAATATGAATCAACCAATCATACACATGTCCCGGATCATCGCAGTTTCACTTTTCATTGCTCTTTCCGGCTGCAGCCAGATTTCTCATTCTGACAAACACACAGCGGTACCGATTGACACCATGATTAAACTTCGTTTGCTAACCTATGGTGAACCACCACAAATGGATTGGCAACAAGCAGAACATGTTGTAGCGAATAGATGGGGAATTGAATATCTGAATCTGGCCGGCTGTGCAGTCACCCGTTCGTTTACCGACAGTGTCGCAGAACACAATAAAATGGTAGAATCGCTGATTGAACAGAAATTTGGATCATCCTGGAAGACCACCTTCACAAAAGAAGTGCAGGAAGAATTAGCGAAACAGAAAGTAGCGGCTGCTTTACTGGATACAGAACCACTGATTATGGCGAAACGAACGGAACTGGAAAAGGCGGGCAATGGTCTTCATTATGAATTTACACCCATAAGCAAAAATCAGTATTCCGTCAGTGCCAACGGCTGGGGACAATCAGACGGAAAGGATGCATACGTTTCCTTTTTCCGGTATGTCGTCGACATTGAAAGCAAGAAGGTCACCTTAACCCGTGATCGGATAACGAAAGAGTAAAAAGGCAATCCCCACAACCGGGAAGGTTTACCTATTTCTCTTTCCAATCGGATTCCGTAACCGGCTATTCTTTATGCCGGAACCATAACAAAAAAAGGCCACCCTTCCGGATGGCCTTTTTTTTGTTATGGTTGGGTGGGATTAAGCTGTAGCGATGCTTACGTAGCTTTTTCCTTCCGCCTTTTTTGAAAATGTAACGATACCATCAACCAGAGCAAACAATGTGTGATCTTTTCCAAGACCTACACCTGCACCCGGATTATGCTTGGTGCCTCTCTGACGAACCAGGATGTTACCTGCTTTCGCTGTCTGACCACCAAACAATTTAATACCTAATCTCTTACTATGGGACTCACGGCCGTTTTTGGAACTACCAACCCCTTTCTTATGTGCCATGGACTATGCTTTAATTTTTTCGATTGAAACCAAAGATAAATGCTGACGGTGACCAGCAAACTTGCGGTAGCCTTTCCGTCTTTTCTTTTTGAAAACCAGCAATTTGTCACCTTTTGTGTGACGAATCACTTTAGCGGTAACTTCTGCACCAGAAACAGTAGGAGCACCTATCTGCACTGAACCATTATCGGAAACGAAGAGAACATTATCCAATGAAAATGAACTCCCTTCTTCATGTGGCAGACGATCTACGAGGATATTCTTTCCCTCTTCCACTACGATCTGCTTGCCTAATAAATCTACAATTGCGTACATACGATTTTCAAAACGGAGTGCAAAAGTATAAGAAAGTAAATAGCGAACAAAATATTCTTAAAGCTTTGACAGTAATATCTCCTGAAGTGCCTCCAGTGTAAACCCTTTCTGGTCTCCTTCTGCAGGCTCAAACAGCTGATCGTTCATCGTATTCTTCTGATCCTGAAGCTGTACGATCTTCTCTTCCACGGAGTTGCTCGTGATGAATTTGTAAACAGTCACCTTATTTTTTTGTCCGATCCGGTAAACTCTGTCCATGGCCTGAGACTCTGCCGCCGGATTCCACCAGGGATCCAGCAGAAAAACATAGCTGGCTTCCACCAGATTGAGCCCTACCCCACCCGCTTTCAACGAAATGAGAAACACATTGCGGTCTTCTTCTTTCTTGAACAAATCCACCTGATCTTTCCGGTTCACCGTTTTACCGGTGAGTTTGGAATAGCGGATGGAACTCTCATCCAGATAGTCTGCAATGATATCCAGGTGTTTCACAAAGGAACTGAAAATCAAAACCTTGTTGCCTTCCTGAAGGACTTCATCCAGTTTCTCTTTGACCAGATCAAACTTGCCGGACGAACCTTTGAACTCATCGTCCATCAGCACCGGATGGTTGGCCAGAAGACGGAGAGCCGTCAGGGCTTTCAGAATCCGCACGCTGCGGGCTGCAGGGTTCCCAAAAGCCAGGTCGCTGAGTTCGCCGGAAACAAGCTGGTTATAGGCCAGATACTCCAGTTCCTGTTCATCTGTCATAGCACAGTGAATGATGGAAATGCTTTTTTCCGGAAGCTCTTTCAATACATTCTGCTTGGTCCGGCGCAATAAAAATGGCTTCACCAAGGCTTGCATCAGATTGAGATTCTGCTGAAAACGGGCCAGATTATCGTTTCGTTGTAAGCTTGCCGGCTTGATTTTCTGGCTGAGCAAACCCGGATTGCAGAGTTCCGAAAGAGCCCATAAATCCGCCGGGGAATTCTGAAGAGGGGTTCCCGTCAGCAAAAATGGATGATGTGCCGTCAGACTTTTCACCGCCTTGTACGCAACAGTTGACGGATTTTTCAGATTGTGGGCTTCGTCAACAATGAGGGCATCGAAATGCATGGGCGTAAACAGCTTCACATCCCGTACCAGAGTTTGAAACGACACCAGAAATATATTGTAGAACGAAAACGACTGTTTCAGATCCTGACTGCGGTTCGGTCCGGAATGGACATACACCCGGAACTCATCTGAAAACCGTTTCAGCTCGTGCTGCCAGTTAAATATAAGGGTACTCGGAACAATAATGAGTGAACAACTTTTGCTGCCTTTTCTGTTTTGCTGAAGATAGCGCAGAAAAGCGGCTGCCTGAAAGGTCTTTCCCAATCCCATATC
>DAIOVD010000258.1:0-4070 GCA_036759185.1 Catalimonadaceae bacterium
ACTGAAAAGCAAGGGAAATGACACTACACCAACCAGGTATTCTTTAGAAATTTTTTACCGTTTGCTTCCCCTCCCCTTTTGCAGAATTGAATAATTTATCAGATTCGCATTCTAAACAAACTTTAAAATGCAATCGTACATCAACTATTTACTGGAGGACATCCACGCAGCAAAAAGGCCGGAAACACCCAAAAAATCCATTTTAGATTCAACTGAATCTTTGGAGGCACAATTCGCAGAGATTGATAAATGGGTGGAATCAGACCCTCCATTTACGTTCAGTCACCATTGTGGCCTGAAAACAGAACAATTTCCACCGGCGGATAAACTGACGGAATCTCAAATGTCACAGGTGATTTCAGCCATGGAACAAATGATGGGTTCCTGGAATGTGAAAGTTGAAATCCCAACATCGGTGCCTCTTAATATGCGGTATGATCTGGTCATTGGGATTCTCGAAGAGAAAATCTCCATTTCGAACTACGGTTTTTCCGTTTTTGATTTTTGCACAGGCAACAGTGAAGGCTGCCAACTGGGAGAATACTGCCCTTGCCTGGAGTTTGATTCTGAACCAATTGACAATATGGGCAAATTCAAATCCGATCCTGATTCGTTGCCTTACTGAAGATCTGAAATGAAGGTCTACTAATACTTTAAGCCACTGGGTTCGCTGTCCAGGATGTTCCGAAGGGCATCCCGGACGACATATGATTCGGATTTGTAATCCGCCAACCAACTGCCTGTGCAATGGAGACCGACCGTGGATAATTGCAAATCCTCGGTATCTGCGTTCGGGATCCGATATCCCGAACAGCGGAGGGAACTGAGTTTTCGAAATTTTCTGAAATGAAAAAAACTTTATCTGGTTGGTTTGGGTAGTTGCCTGCCGGGTGGGTAGGCCGACCGTGGAGGATTACAAATCCTCGCTTTCTGCGTTTGGGATGCAACATCCCATACAGCGGGACAAAGAAACCTGTGAGGATTTTTATAAAGAGAGAATTGAACGAAAGCAAAATCAAGTCGAATTTCTTACTTTTGTTCAATGAGATTCAATCTGCAATATGTTCAGGATGCCAATGGCAAGGCGGAAGCAGTGCAAATTCCACTTCAACAATGGAATCTTCTTTTGAAGAAATTGTCTGAAACAGAATTTACGGAAAAATTCGCGGCCGATCTCAAAAACAGCTTTGCCGATATCGAAGCAATGCAATCCGGCAAAAAACCCAAAAAAACAATTCAGGAAGTTCTAAATGGCCTTTAAGGTAATTCCTACTTCCCCATTTCTGAAGGAATTCAATAAATTACAAAAGAGACATCATTCGTTGAAAGATGATGTACTGGATTTGGCTGAAAATCTGTCTGAAAATCCTGAATTGGGTAAACCACTGGGCCACAATTTATACAAAATAAGGCTTTCGATTAAAAGCAAAGGAAAAGGCAAAAGTGGTGGTGCAAGGGTAATCACATATCTTATTAATGCTGCTCAGGAAGTGTATCTGGTTTCAATTTACGATAAAACCGATATGGATTCTGTGTCTACAACCCAACTCAAAAAAATAGTGGATAAGGTACTCAGGAAATAATCCTGGAACCTGTTCATTGACAATATCCCAACCTCTCCGCTGTCCGGGATGTTCCCGAGGTCATCCCGAACAGCGGGCAAATAGGTTTCAAACCAAGTTATTGTTCGCCACTGGTTATAAAAACCCAATTCCAGCCTCTTGCATCACCAGCGTCTATGTTTTTCATTTCCAATTGAAAAACCTGCGGCTGGCTCACCGATTGACACCAGACTTCCTATGAAATCATTCCTGGCTGCGGCCGCACTCTTTCTGTTCTCGCTTTCTTCTTTTGCCTTCACCGTCACCTTCAAAGTGGATATGAACGGCATGTCAGGGTACGGAATCCCGGAAGTCAACGGAACCTTCAACAACTGGTGCGGCAACTGCCTGCCCATGACCGACGCCAACAACGACGGAATCTGGGAAGCCACCATCAATCTCAACGCCGGTTTCTACGAATACAAATTCTCCGCCAACAACTGGGCATCGCAGGAAACTCTTGCACCTGGTTTATCCTGCACACAAACAACCGGCGTTTTCACCAACCGGACACTGACGGTATCGTCCAATGTCACACTCCCTACCGTTTCGTGGGGCAATTGCGCCGGCACCAACCCAGCGTATTACCCTGTGACCTTTCAGGTGAACATGAACGGCATCACTGGTTTCACCACTCCAAACGTGAGCGGAATTTTCAACAACTGGTGCGGCAATTGCGCACCGATGACAGACACTAATAACGACGGAATCTGGACAACCACCATCAACATGTTTCCGGGAACCACCGAATACAAATTTTCATTCGACAATTGGGCTGGACAGGAAACGTTGCCATCCGGCTCTCCCTGCACCATAACCACCGGTACATTCACCAACCGGATTATCAATGTTAACCAGGCAATGACTTTGGATGCTTTCTGCTGGGGATCCTGCAATACGTTTACAGGAATTCCAGGATCGACCCCGTCGGTTTCCATCGCTGTAACAGCCGGAGGAAATCCATCCTGTGCAGGAGCCGAAGTGGCTTTTTCTGCGACGGTTGCCAACGCTCCCTCTCAACCCTTTTATCAATGGAAAATCAACGGGGTAAACACAGGATCAAATGCCTCTGTCTTTACATCGTCAACATTAACATCCGGTCAGTCTGTAACCTGTGAAGTCACTTGTGGCTGCAACCAGACAGCCCCAGTACTTTCGAATGCCATTGTGGTGGCTGTCAATCCCATCGTGACGCCGTCCGTAACCATCGCGGTTTCCGGCGACTCAACATTCTGCCCGGGCGAATCCCGCACATTTACGGCTACACCTCTCAACGGTGGAAGCAATCCGGTCTATCAATGGAAAATCAACGGCGTCAATGCCGGAACCAATTCCGCCACATTCGCCACTCCCGCACTTACTGCCGCATCTGTGGTTTCCTGTGAGATGACTTCCAATGCACAATGTGTGACAACTCCCTGGAACCTGACCTGGTCGGATGAATTTTCGGGCAGCAGTCTGGATGCATCCAAATGGACACCCGAAATTGGCAACAATGGCTGGGGCAACAACGAACTTCAATATTACACCGGCAACCCTTCGAATGTGCAGTTTGGAAACGACCAGCTTCACATTGTTGCCCGAAACGATGGAGTTGGCGCCCAGCAATACACATCGGCCCGCCTCATTACCAAAAACAAATTCAGTGTTCGATATGGCCGGATCACAGGTCGTATGAAACTGCCTCTGGGTCAGGGAATCTGGCCTGCCTTCTGGATGCTGGGAGCCAATATCGACCAGACTCCATGGCCCGCCTGTGGTGAAATTGACATCATGGAGCACATCAACAATGAAATGCAAACCCATGGAACTGCACACTGGAGCAACAATGGCTGGACATACAAAGGCAATTTTGTTGCAACTGACCCGACCGTATTCCATGAATACAGCGTAGAATGGGATAGCCTTCGTATCCGATTTATGCTGGACGGAGCGGTGTACCACGAACACCCGATTTCAACTGCCAACGGAAGTTCCGAGGAATTTACAAAGCCGTTTTTTATCCTTCTGAATATGGCAGTTGGTGGAAACTGGCCGGGTTACCCGAATGCATCCACTCCCTTTCCTGCCACCATGGATGTGGACTATGTCCGGGTTTATTCCAAAGGTGGGTCCGGAATGGCGGTTGCCAATTCGAACTCCATCAACCTTTCCGCCGGAACCGGACAAACCTGGTATCAGGATGCCGATGGTGATGGATTTGGAAATGCCTCCTTTAGCCAGCTTGCCTGCACTGCACCGTCTGGTTATGTGACCAATTCAAGTGATTGCAACGACAGTCAGCCCGGACTCATCACCGGAACTCCAACAGCTATTAACGGTCCGGCTGGAGTTTGCCGGAATGCAACGGGTCAGGTTTTCTCGGTACCGTCCGTTCCTGGAGCTGTTTCCTATCAATGGACATTGCCTACAGGAGCAACCGGAACATCCACAACCAACAGCATCAGCCTTTCGTTTTCGTCGACGTAT
>DAIOVD010000259.1:0-4051 GCA_036759185.1 Catalimonadaceae bacterium
CCGATTTTCAGGTGTATGACCATAGTCCTTTTGCCAATCCACCACACTATCTTCTACAATATAACAAGCCGCATCCAGCCCGGTAGAAACTGCCTTTTTGAATGTTGCATGCACGTAATTTGATATTTGGTTGTTGGTGGCTGAAAAAACAGGATTCGTTTTTAAACCTATGCCTGGAGGTGATTCTGAAAGAACGGCATTCACGGCATTGGAATAAAGATTTGAATTTAAGGGATACTGTTTCCGCTGTATCACAGCTTTTGGCAATCCTGATGGTGATACCTGAAATTTATTATCCAGATCATTGCCTATAGAAGTCCGGAAGTCAGTGGTAAAGCCAACCATTGGTTGAGCAAAGAAACCCACATGCAGGCTCATGATAAAAACCCGACCTGGATGTAGTGCCAATACATTTTCTGCATTCTGGTTTGCTTCAGGAGCGTTTCCATTTTTAAATCCGGTATAACTTTCAATCAGGACGTTTTGATCAAAGTTGGTAACAGCAAAATAGTTTGTGTCCAGATTCAGTGTGGTAAACGATTGCTCGTTTCCATAACCTGTACCGGCGCCACTCGTTGCGTAGGCTCTGACAAAATAGGTGGTGTTCAGTTCCAGTCCACGAATTGTATCACCAAAAATTCCGGCGCCGCTCCCAACTATTTTTTTTCCTGAACTGTTCACATCCGGGTTGTGGCTGGTGCTCCAAACAAATCCTCTTTCGGTTACCGGGCCAGTGCCAATGTCAATCACCGTTCCACTTACGTTTGCCGAATTGGTTTTAATGTTTGTGATGGCCACGGTCGAGACACTGGGCAATGCCTGGATCCGTGTAGTAAAAGTCTTTTGTTCACTATAGGCTGTGCCAACAGAATTAGAGGCATAGGTCCGGACATAATAGGTAGTTCCTTCAACCAAACCTGAAATGGTTGTTTTGAAACTACCCACACCAAAACCAGTTGCCGGAAGGGTATTGTTAAATGTGGTTGGATTGGGTGCTGTACCCCAAACGATACCATTGGCTATGATCAGTGATTTACCCTCAGAAACAATAGTGGAATAGACATTCGCCGTTGTAAAAGAAACACCCCCAACGGAATCTGTTCTCAAAGTAGCCAGATCAGGATTTGAGGGAGTCGGATTGGTTTTATTGTCTTTACAGGAAAACAAAAATGCAATCAGGAGGATTAAGAAAATGAACTGGTTTTTCAAGGTAAAATTGGCTTATCTCTGTTGAAAAAAGGATGATGAACAGGAAAGGACTTTCATTCCCGGATTGGTTCTCTGGCTGAGCAAAATAAAACATAAAAGTTTAACAAGTTTCCACCGGTAAACAACAATTAATGAAAACCTGTCGGGCCTGGCATTCAGTTTCCATCCGGGTGGAGGCGGATCATCCAATCTGGATGTTTGCCACTTGCCGTAGTTTTCCGCGGGGCACCATGGACTATTTATCAGCAGTTGAGGGCTCCATGCAAGCGGTTTGGCATGCTTTCCCGGTAACGAAAAAAAGCAGCCCAAAGCCCCCTCAAGGCTTCTTTGAACCTTGAACTTCCCTCTTTAAACGAAACTTTGGCGCCAAAGGGATGGGTTCTGGTCGATACCGCAATCCAGGGACTGAAGTCCGACAACTGCAGGCAGCCATAATCAAGGCTTCCCTTTGATCTTCCCACACGCATTTTCTTTGAACCTTGAACTTTAAACTCTGAACTCTGAACTTTAAACTTTGAACTCCCCTTCCCCAGATACGAAATATTGAATTGGATTCCGGATCAACTAAACAACTCTTATATTTGCCATGTTCGTCTTAACCGGGCGAATGAAATGGGAACTGAATGAAACCGAAGGCGCTTCAATTTCTCCAAAAAATCAAAACCACTATTCTGGAAGTATCACCGGATGCCCAGGTTTTTGTTTTTGGCTCGCAGGCTCGGGGAACAGCACATAAGGATTCCGATTGGGATATATTGATCTTACTTCCGAAAGACCAAATTCAGCCCGAAGAAGAAAGTAATCTGACAGACCCATTGTACGATCTTGAACTTGCTTCCGGCCAGGTCATTAGTCCATTCATATATTCGGTTTCGGATTGGAACAGCCGGTATACCATCACACCACTTTATCATCAGATTAAACTGGAAGGAAAGCGTTTATGAAGGATCCTGAACATGAAGACTTCGTAACATACAGGTTTCAAAAAGCCATTGATACCCTTCCCGAAATTGAATTGTTATTGGCCAACCAGTTTTGGAATACGGCAGTAAACAGAATGTAGTATGCTTCATTTTACGCTGTTGGAGCCCTGCTTATTAAGCACAATATTCAGGCAACTACACATTCGGGGACTAAAAAACTGCTTGGACAGCACTTTGTCAATCCCGGATTGATGAGCAAATCAGCGGGAAGACATTTTACCCGTTTATTTGAAAAAAGGCAAAAAGGTGATTACGATGATTTTTTCGATAACAATGAGCAATCTGCCATTGAACTTTGGGAGCCAACCAAAGATTTGATTCTGGAAATACAGAAAATGCTTCAAAACGGAGCATACTGATTGAACTTAAAATCTTTGGCTCAAGCGTAGCCGTCCATTGATCTTCCCACACGCATTTTCTTTGAACTTTGAACTCTGAACTTTAAACTCTCAAACGGGGAACGAATTCAGACTATCCAGGTCTTTAGCCAAATCTTCAGAATCGTAATGAGCACCGATTTGATTTTTTCCCAACAGCTCCTGAAATGCAATGACATGTAATCCAGACAATCTCCTGGCCTGACCAAAACTCAGGATGTTCTTTGAATACAAAACCAGAGCCAGCTGTACTTTCAAATCATTTTCTGAAAGCTGTGTATTGGCTAAAATATCGTCCGGAATATGAATCGTCATCTTGAATCCTTTTTTATAAAAATAGTTTAACCACCTTCCAAACTTCGGATTATCCTCTGGATTTCAATATCCGACAACGTTGATAATTCGGATTTATCATAGATCGAAATAAGATTAACGACTGTCCCTTCGCTGGTGGAATTTTCGGCAAGAACCCCAATTTCAACAAATGTAATCACTCTTGCTCCACCACTTTTCCCCCGGCCTTTGCTTTTAATCGCTAATCTGATTTTGTACACATTACCTCCTAAGGGGGTACCTAATGCAGGATTATTGCATAAGTCAATCTCTAAAGAAGCCAGTTCACTTCGCAGAGACGGGTATTTTTTCAGGAGTGGTTTTGCTTCTTTCTTAAAGTTCTCCGCAACCTGAACTCTAACATTCATCGAGAAAATCAGACAATGATTGAAGTTGGATGCCTGCCTTTTTTGCCGACTGAACTTCATGAAGGCCGGATGCAATTCCCGTAAGAACTTCTAATTTCCTGCTTAGCTGTTGATTTAAAGAAATTACCTCCTCCCATTGCTTTATGGGTACAAGGGCCGATTTTTTACGGCCTTTGCTGTCCGTGAGAAACTGGATATTCGTTGACATTTCGGAAATACGTTTACGGGAAAATCAATCCAAATATAAAACAAGTATGCCCCTGTGCCAAATGAATTACAAACGAAATCGGGCGAAGCTATGAATCGTTCGGACTATTTCAAGGCCTCTGGCCTTCATGGGTCACTAACCTAAACTGTCCTACCCAAATTCATGAAACCTTGAACCAAACTTCGTTGGCTTGGGGATGGGTTGTGGTCGGTACCGAAGGTCAGACCGCGACTCATCCAGGGAGTGAATTCAGACATAAGGAGGGCGGCCATAAGGCAGGCTTCGTATCGAACGAAGCCTGCCGATCATCTTCCCACATGTATTTTCTTTTAACCTTGAACTTTTCTCTTTAAACTAATAACCCAACAGCGGATTCTGCTTCACCATTTCCAGAAATTCCCGAACCGTTCGCCCATCCGTCGGCTCCTCCCCTGTTTCTTCCACATTCTCAAACTCATACCAGCTATGATCCAAATCTGCATCATAGGGCTGTGTCCGGATGTTGGGGATGCCCCATCTCACCGGATCGAAGCATAAATCGACGTTGCAGCCCGAACGGATGATGGCACGGAC
>DAIOVD010000260.1:0-4010 GCA_036759185.1 Catalimonadaceae bacterium
CATCGGCGACCTTTTTCATGGTCGGCGAAAATGCCGGACGGAATCCCGATCTGGTAACAGAAATTCTGAACCGGGGCCATCAGATTGGAAATCATACCCAGAACCATCGCAATGGATTTAAAACCAAGCTGAAGGATTACCTGGACAATGTGGCCTTGTGTGCAGAAGAACTGAAATCGTTTTTACCAACTGAATCCCCTCTCCTTTTCCGGCCTCCATACGGACGAATTTTACCCCGGCAGATTTATAATTTGCGGAAAAGAGGGTATCAGATCGTACTCTGGGATGTGCTGAGCAAAGATTATGACGCCAGTCTGGAGCCGGAAACGGTGGTTCGGAATGTGCTGGCAAATGTCAATCCCGGTTCGATCATCGTGATGCACGACAACATCAAAGCTGAAAAGAACGTGAAGGCAGCTCTTCCGGAAATTCTGTTGGGATTAAAATCGATGGGTTACCGGATGGAGGCGTTGAGTTGATCTGTTAATTTTCATTATTAACAAAACACATTGGTCCAAACCAATTGATGAACGAAAAATCGTCAGGCTTAACCGCAGAGAATAATGAGGAAACACAAAGAGAACCTCGGAGAAAAAATTAACATTAAACTTTGCGTTTCTCTGAGTTAAACCTCCTTTCGCTCCCGATGTAAAATCGGGACAGGTACTGCGGTTTCTGTACTTTGAGGCAGTTACAAGCGAAACGCCGTCTATTGAATTTGCCTCCCTACTTTTTCAAATACTGATCCTCCCGGAAAATATCGAAAACCGGCAGGGCTTCGTTGTTGCGTGAAGGATCGAAAAAGGTGGAATTGTCCCAGTGTGAACCTCGTGCCCATTGAGTGCGGCAATTGGTCGAAATCCAGGCGGGTTCCCAGTAAATCATGCCTTCTCCCCCTGCCTTTACGATGGTATGAATGAGGTCCGTCATAAAACGCTTTTGCTCCGAAACCGAAATGGTATAACCCGGCAACTGGGAGACGGTATCGAGTAGATTATTGGCACTGTCTGCATTCTGTAAAGTGAAAGGATAACCGGCTTCCACAACCATCACCCGCTTTTTGAAGGTCTTTTTCAGTTTGGTAATTTCCGCCGACAGCTGGGGCAGGTTGAACTTCGACCACTGGCTGTAATACGACAACCCGATCCAGTCGTAGTTGACAATGCCGTTTTCTTTGGCCTTCTCAAACCAGGCGAAAGCTTCATCGGGCTGAGCGATGTGGAGGATGGTGCCGATTTCCTTTTTCGTGATGGCAGAAACTTCTTTGACGGCTTCAATCCCACGATTGAGCAAAAGCACATTACGGGACCAGTTTATTGGAAACACCACCGGCTCACCGGGTTGCAAAATCTCCGCGTTGATTTCATTCCCCACCTGCACCAGATCCGGTAAAAGTCCCTCGGCATGAAGCTGCATCAGAACGGACCTTGTGTATAAATACAGTGAATCGCCCAGAATCTCTGGGTCGGAAATGCTTTTCCAGGCAGACGGTATCGTTTGCCGGGCCGGGTCTGTCCATGTATCGGAATAATGGAAGTCGAGCATCACCCTCATGCCGGCGGCTTTGGACCGACGGATGGTCTTCTTCACATCCTCCAGTCCTGAATAGCGGGTCCAGGTGGCGTTATGCCAGATCCGCACACGGGACACACTGCAACCCGAGGCCGCAAACAAAACGAAGGGATCCTTTTCCTTCCCCTGAAACCGATACTTCCCACTGCAATCCTCCAGCTCATTCACATACGAAAAATCCCCTCCCAAAAACAACTTATGCGATTTTGAACCCGGCTGCGCCTGACCGATAAGCGATAAAAACACAAAGGTTAAAACCCAGTAAAGACAAATACGATTCATAAAACAAAGAAAGGCCTGACACCGGGAAAAATGTTTATTTATTTATAGGGATTCGATATTTACTTAGAAGTTGATCTCTATTCAACAGCTTCTATTTGATCAACTGCTCGTTCTTTTTGGTCATGCTAAAGCTTGATTGTAAACATTGCCCCAAAAAGAACCAAAAAACGCTAGTCCATCCAAAGCTCCTCCACACAATCCTGCCCACACCTCGCTGGATGGACGGGCCAGTTCGCATAAAGTAATGAATTCAACAGGATGAATAACTCAAAAAACTTCTTTCTTAAAACATGATATTCAGAGTATTATTTAATCGTAAACTCAACCCTTCTGTTTTGTGGATACAGTTTCGTGCTGTCTTTCCCAAAAAGTGGCCTTGATGCCCCAAAACCCTGCGTTTTAATGCGGTCTGCCGCAATCCCTTTTTCCTTCAGGTAATACGCAACTTCGCTGGCCCGGTCTTTGGAAAGCTGAAGATTCACCGCCGGATCTCCGGTGATGTCCGTGTGTCCGTCGATTTGTACTTTGAGTGCTTCAAACCGCTGAAGTAATTTCACAAGGCGGTCCAGTTCAGGGAAGGATTCTTCCAGCACAAACGGTTCTCCCTGACCAAACAACACATTTTTAGGCGTGTATTTCTGGATGGTATCCCGCATCCGGGTTTGGCCCGACGTTGGTTTGGGAGCCGCTGGCGGAGGATTAGGAGCCGCTGTTTGTCTTGCCACCACCACCGGATTCGGTTTTGGCTCCGGTTTTGGCTCTGGCCTGGGTTCTGGTTTCGGTTCAGGCTTTGGTTCTGGTTTCGGATCAGGCTTGGTGTCGATGGGATCGATTTTATGGATCACCACTGGTTTGGCTTCCGGCACCGGCTCAGCTTCGGGAGCAGGTGGAGGCGAAAAGTATTTCCGTTGGATGGGTTCTGGTTTGGACATGAACTTGTCGAGCATGGACATATTCTGTTCGGGCAATTCCCACATCAGCTGGATTTGCCCTTCAAGAATACCATTGAAATAATCCACCCTTATGTCGTATTGCTGTCCAGCTTTCATTTTCACCTTTCCATTAAAACTGTCGTCGTCGTGCGGTCCCCAGGCATCGATCACTTTGATGCCGCCGACCCACAAACGGATACCGTCGTCTACCACAGCTGAGAACTGGTATTCGCCTGTTTCCGGCACCTGCAGGCGGCCGGTCCAGCGGATGGAATAATCTGTCGATGGCATTCCGGGGGCAGGGGTGCGGTTATCCCAGTTGAAATTGATTTGCGGATCGGTGCGTGACATCACCAGTTTTTCGAAATTTCGGCCCCGGTAGTAATCCCCTTTCAGACCTGTCTGGCAATGGATAAACGAAACCGAAGAAAAGAAAAACAGAAGTGTGAAGACGATGCGTTTCATGGTTCAGGTACAAGAGATGATGCAAAGGACTCAATTCTACTCATGCCGGCAAATCCAAAAAGAGTCAACGGTCAAACCAAAAGGGTGAATTGCATGACGGGGGAGATTGAGTGTGAAGACTGCATTTCAGATGTTGACCTGGTGATGCTACTCGATACTACGAACCTCAATCCAACCCTCGTTTGCGTGCAACATTTTACAAACAAATACGTCTCTTGCAGAACTATTACATTCTGAAATTTTCCTGAATGCCACTTTCGCAGTTGCTCCGTCCGTAAATGAGGCTACTGTTTCAAGATTACAAACCTGATAGTCCTTTCCGTCGAATCGTAAATATGTCCCGGTGCAGTCACGAATAACAGTCACCGTTTGATTCAGTTCCTTTTTACAACCGGAAAACGTAGCTGCCAGAGTAAGCAGAATGGAAATTAAAAAGCGGTTGTGTTTCACTTTGGTCAAATTATAAGTTGGTACAAATTCAGAATAAAGGTAAAACGAATTTGATTAGATTTATACGGCCTATGTCCATTTTTCATTTCTGCTTATCCCTCACCATGAATTAGTTAAAGAAGATGCCAAACAGCGGAATGGCGTCTGTCTTCTCATTTAGGCGCCATTTCCGGCTAATCACTGCAAGTCCTCAGTCGCTTCCACCTTATTTGCCAATCAGTTTGAGAGTATAGTTTTTTACAGCATCCACCTTGTTCAGATATTCGTCCAAACTTTGGGACACATAATAATCGGGACGAATACCCACAT
>DAIOVD010000261.1:0-4007 GCA_036759185.1 Catalimonadaceae bacterium
GATACGACGTATAACGCTGAAGCGAATATTATTCCCATGTATTCAAATGTCCGGAACGGAGACCAGTTCAGGCTACGGGTTATTCCAAAAGTGGCATGCCCAACGATTCAAACCATTTTTTCTCCGGTGTACACTGCCCGGGTCCACCCATCCGGAATGGCCACCATTGCCATTCAAACTCTCCTTCAACCTGCGTGTGAAGGCCTTCCCCTTTCTGTTTCCGCTTTGCCATTTCTTCCAGGCTCATCACCATTCTACCAATGGTTTCAAAATGGCATTTTGATTCAGGGTGCAATTGGTCTGACTCTCAACCTACCAGAAATTCTTGCGACAGACAGTCTTAAAGTAAGGATGATATCCAATGCACCTTGCCTCATAAATGCAAGTGATACAATCTTTTCACCCACGAAAGGTTTTTCAACCCAACCCAATGTACATCCGGTTGTTACACTTTTGTCCAACCAACCTTCCGCCGGTACCTGTGACGGGGTGCCGATCCGGTTTTCTGCCAACGGACTATTTACCGGACCAGGTCCAGTTTACTCCTGGTTTGTGAACGATACTCTTCGTATGGCAGGCACTGACACCGTCTTTACTCTTAACGAACCGGACAATCAGGACAGCATCCGTGTTGAAATGCAATCGAATGCCCTTTGTGCGAACCCCACAACCGTACATTCCATCACATTTCACCCACAAATTTTTCCCGGGCCGAACCTGACTATGGTATTCAATCAGAATGAGTTATCGGTTCCGGGAAATGCCGGTTGGATTTTTCAATGGATGAAAAATGGCTTGCCCATCGTTGGTGCCAATGATTCCGTCCTGATCATTTCCGATTCTGGTCATTATTCGGTTGCCCTCCTTTCGCCGGAAAATTGCGCCGATACTACGAATCCGGTGTTTGTTCTATTTAGTTCTGTCCGGAATCACCGGTCTTCTTATCTGAGGGTTTATCCCAATCCGGTTTCGGGTGTGCTGAATCTGGAATCCGATGAAACACCTGACCGAATCGAAGTAGTGGATGCATTGGGAAGAATCCTCCTTCAATATTCTGATTCATCAGATAAAAAATTGGATGTCTCTTTCCTGCCCCCGGGGCTTTACAACCTGGTGATACACCTTCCGGAAAGTATTGTCCGAAAGAATTTTGTTAAGACAGAAAGGTGACACATTGGAACCTGGAGTTCTGGCAGGTCGCACCCGGCTCCTGGGGAAGAGTTCATAGTTGGATGAAGCTGGTCTGCGGTGAATTGTGGTTATGTATGTAGTAGCGAAATGCATCCCCAATGCTTTGATTATGGTCCTTTTGGTTCCAAAACCCGGAAAGAATTTTCGTTGCGAATCATGTTGTGACCAACTACCTGTTTAATCAGGGATAAAAAGTCTACATCGTTAAGATCAATACCTAAGCGTCTTTTATCTGGATTTTGAAGAAGAATATCGCATCAGAACGCCGGTTCTGATACACCGGATAAAAACAGAAAAAGGTTCTGGATTCTGAAGGATGACCACCTTACATCGTATACAACTTAGAACCACCCATTGCCAAATCCTCAAAATCAATTATTTACAATTAAGAAACACTTCGTTTCGAAAATAACCGTACTTTTGCGGCCATTTTTAGCTATATGCAGGCAATTCGAAACGTAGCCATCATCGCCCACGTCGATCATGGTAAAACTACTCTCGTGGATAAAATCATTCACGCATCCAAAATCTTCCGTGAAAATCAGGAGTTTCAGGATCTGATTCTGGACAATAACGACCTCGAACGGGAACGCGGTATTACCATCGTTTCCAAAAACGTATCGGTTCGTTACAAAGAAACCAAAATCAACATCATCGACACTCCAGGTCACGCAGACTTTGGTGGAGAAGTAGAACGCGTTTTAAAAATGGCTGATGGCGTTCTCCTTTTAGTGGATGCCTTCGAAGGGCCGATGCCGCAAACCCGTTTTGTGTTGAGTAAGGCGATTCAGCTGGGCCTCAAACCAATTGTGGTGATCAACAAAGTGGATAAACCAAACTGTCGTCCGGACGAAGTACATGAGGCTGTGTTCGACCTGATGTTCAACCTTGGTGCAACAGAAGATCAGCTTGATTTTGCTACTCTTTATGGTTCCAGCAAACAAGGCTGGATGAGCTACGACTGGAAAACACCAACCGAGGACATCGTTCCTTTGCTCGATACCATCCTTGCACAGATTCCTGCTCCGAAATTCAACAGTGAAGGAGCACTGCAAATGCAGATTACCTCTCTTGATTTCAACTCCTTTGTTGGTCGTATCGCCATCGGTCGTGTAGCCCGCGGAACGGTGAAAGAAGGACAGAACCTGGTTCTTTGCAAAGTAGGTGATGTCTACAAGAAAGTGAAGGTGAAAGAAGTACACACCTTCGAAGGTCTTGGAAAAGTAAAAGTAAGCGAAGTCGTGGCCGGCGACATTTGTGCCGTAACCGGCATCGAAGGCTTTGAAATCGGAGATACTCTGGCCGATGAACAGAATCCGGAAGCCATGCAAAGGATTCACATTGACGAGCCAACCATGAGTATGTTGTTCACCATCAACAATTCACCTTTCTTTGGAAAGGAAGGCAAGTTTGTGACTTCACGCCATCTTCGTGACCGCCTTTATAAAGAAACAGAAAAGAACCTGGCACTCCGGATTCAGGAAACAAACTCAGAAGACAAGTTCCTGGTTTTCGGACGGGGCATTCTTCACCTGAGTATCCTCATCGAGACCATGCGTCGGGAAGGATATGAACTTCAGGTTGGTCAGCCTCAGGTACTGATCAAAGAAATTGACGGACAGAAACACGAGCCAGTTGAAGTACTGGTGGTGGACGTTCCAAATGAAACAGCTGGTAAAGTAATCGAGCTGGCCACCCAACGGAAAGGCGAGTTGCTGATTATGGAACCAAAAGGCGATCTGCAACACCTGGAATTTGAGATACCATCCCGTGGACTGATTGGTTTGCGTACCCAGGTATTGAACTCCACACAAGGCGAAGCCATTATGACTCACCGTTTCAAAGCGTATGCTCCGTTTAAAGGACATATCCCAGGTCGTGTGAATGGTTCTCTGATTTCCATGGAAACCGGCCCGACAACGGCTTATACCCTGGATAAACTGCAGGATCGCGGACGTTTCTTCGTTGATCCGGGTGAGGAAGTGTATGCTGGTCAGGTTATCGGTGAGCATACTCGTCAGAATGACCTTGAGCTGAACGTGCAGAAAGCAAAACAGTTGACCAACATGCGTGCCTCCGGAACCGATACCAACGTTCGGATTGCGCCGAAAATCAACTTCTCACTGGAAGAGTCAATGGAGTACATCCAGAAAGATGAGTATCTGGAAGTAACACCAAAAAGTATGCGGATGCGTAAAATCTACCTCGATCCGAACGAACGGAAACGGATGGAAAATAAGTCTGAAATGGCAGATGCCTAAAATCAAAAGCCACGCCGAAAGCGTGGCTTTTTTTCTGCCTTCGCAATAAATCCAACCAACGGGAAATCTGCAGAATATTAAAATCCGGTAAGAAAATAATGCAAGTCAATTATTGAAAAACTATCCGGTAAACAATAAAAAAATGAACTGTGAGAGTTCCATCTCTGTTCAGAATAAAAGCCATCAGTACCGTCAGAGGAATGAATTTGCATGGTATCGTCAGTTTTATTCTAGGCAAATGACCACAGTCACTTTTACTGAAAATCAGTTTGGCTTTCAGATTAGAATCACCTGTCTGATTTGAAAATGTAAACTCATCGTTCGTATGTTTGCCGCAACTGATGAAAAAAATCTATCAAACCCTGATCTTCATTGCCCTTTTTCTGGCCTGGAATATTGCTTTTGGACAAGACAAAGTGTACTTCGATGCAACCGGGAAAGCGTCCTCTGAAAACACCGCATATTACTACAGGTCTTGTACCGGATCAGACTGCAAAAGTTTCTACATTTCCGGCAAACCATTTTTTGAAGGAAAAATAAAATCGGCTCATGGAA
>DAIOVD010000262.1:0-4000 GCA_036759185.1 Catalimonadaceae bacterium
CATTGCCTGGGTGCATCGGAAGTCAACGGCTTACAACGAATCTACCGGACCCGCAAATCGGTCCTTTTACCATACGGATATGAAGCAGAAGGAACGGCCATTCAGCCTTCTCCTTCAAAAGGAAGGAAATTCATCATCGGCTTTGTCGGAAGGCTGGATGTGTACACGAAAGGACTCGATCTTCTCGTGGATGCCTTTCTGGAATTCAGTGAAGAACAACCCAATTCAGAACTGTGGATTGTGGGCGACAGTCCGGAAAGGGCCGTTTTCGAACGGAAAGTGAAGTCAATGGGACTGGAAACAAAAGTAAAGTTCTGGGGAAGCCGGTTTGGAGAAGAGAAAGAAAATCTACTTCGCCAGATGGATGTATTTGCCCATCCTTCCCGAAACGAAGGATTGCCGGCCTCGATCCTGGAAGCAGCCGGATATGGCATTCCGGTTCTGGTAACCGAAGCCACCAATCTCGCTGAGCTAGTGAAACGCTACAAATGCGGGATCGCCGTTCCGGACAACAATGCCTGGGAAATCTGCATGGGCTTACACAAACTGCACGCCAACTGGAACCAGGGTCAATTTCCGGCTATGGGCGAACGGGCCAGGTCTTTGGTGGCGCAGGAATTCAACTGGAATTCCATTCTGAAGCAATTCGAACAACTCTACGCCAGCGTTTGAAAACTCTGACTCACAAGGAGAAAGAGGCGATCTTTTTAAAGAAGACCAACCTCTATCTGCTCATCGTTTTGTTTCTGATGGTGGCGGGCTTCTTTACCTGGAGCGAAAACGTCACCATCACCCGGGCCATCAAAGTGGTGGGGCGGATGGGCGTTATGATGGCATCCATTGGCATTTACCGTCGCATTCTCAACTACGGTGCGGTCGATTCCATCCGGATCAAAAACCTGTTTTCGCCTTTGCTGTACGGGGCCTATTTGTTGCTTGGGTTTATCTCCTTTCTCTGGAGTACAAACCCCGGTTTCAGTGCCTTGCAGTGGATGATGACCATTCAGAGTCTGGTGTTTGCCTGGTATTTCACCAAAAGCCTGTTTCTGCTGGATGAGTTTTTTCCCGGCCATCCAATCCGTATGTACAACCTGCTGGGCAATACCGTTTTTGGGTTGATTCTGATATTTGTGATCGGTATGTGGGTGGCACCTGATGTGTTTTTCCGACTAACCCACGGCGGTGAAGAAGCCCGTCTGGGTGGATACATTATGAACCCCAACGAATTGGGAATGCTGGCCGGTGTGGGTGTGGCCTGCCTTATTTTTGATCTGTACCGTTTCCGTTCGAAAGTATGGACCCTGATCAAACTGGCCGTCCTTTTTTACGCACTTTTTATGACGGGTTCCCGGTCTTCGCTCATCGGTGGATTGCTGATCGTGTTTTTCCACATCATGCAGTTCGACAACCCCAAACTCAAACTGGGGATCGCCCTTTGTGTGATTCTGGCCTTGCCGGTGGCGGTGAACAAAATCATTCTCAAAGACAGCGGCGGCGGACTGGATGAAGTAATGAGTATGACCGGACGACTGCCTTTCTGGACAGCTCTCATTTCGGAAGGATTGCCACGTGAACCACTTCTTGGTTTTGGGTTTATGCGGATCGACTACAAAGAATTTTTCCAGAGTACGCATACCTATCCCGGAAAGATGACCCACAATACCTTCATGCAGGTGCTGATGAATCTGGGCTTTGTGGGACTCACCATCAACCTGTTCCAAATGTTTTTTACCATCCGGGGATTTCTGAAAGAGAACACAGAAAAGAAGCTGATGCTGTTCGGCATCCTCATTCCCATCCTCATCAACTCCTTCACCGAATTCGGCATTTTCGGGGAATCCAATTATGGGATTCTGTTTTATCAGCTTCTCATCTTTTCCATTGCGTTCTATCACAACCCACTGCTCGCTACCCGGGAGAAGTTGTTCCTTCAACGGAAGCGGCCGGAGTTTACCTTACAAAGCCCCCATATAGAATGAAGTAAAATTTGCTTCAATGATTTTGAAAAAATGAATTGCAACAGTTTGCGATAAATTTTTTCAGTATGAATTAATGTTGGAACGAACCCAAAACAGATGATTTCTGCTTTATTTGAATTTCATAATCGTATCCCAAAAAGGCATGAGCAAATTCACAGTTCTCAATATACTTTTGTTGTCGTTGATATTGTCAACACTTGGCTGTAAAAAAGAAACAATAGAGATTGAAAAAAAGGTCTTCATCTATTCGACAACCGATAGCACAATTATAAAGGATACCATAATTGGTCGGCCATATCAATGGGGTAGAATCAACAATAATCAAATTAAAAAGCTGGTTGACATTAGTGGAATCTGTAGTCAATGCAATGATGTTGTACTAGATGTTTATTGGGGAAGTGGAGGAACAAACTGGTTAAGACTCCCGTGGGTTGATAACATTCGAAATGTGGCAGTCAATTACCAATGGGGTAATGATGTGTTGTATGTTTTTGCTTATGGAGATTCTGTTGCTCTGGCTGATACTTTGAGTTGGGACCGATTGAGATTGAATACTTTACGAATTCAGGCAACTTTCAAAAAGTAAAGATCCAAACAACACAGATACGAATCGCGGCTTTCTGAGGGGGAACTAAATTCCCTTTTGTTATTCAATCAATGGAAGTAGTTTACATTAATTGAACCTTCTAATGAACAAGTAGAGCCCATTGTTCTGGTTTTTTTAATAGCATTTTTTGACTTTGATAACGGTCGGTAGTTTTCAATTCGAATTCTCATTGCCGGACAATCCCTGGTATTCACCTTCCATTTTCTGGAAACCCAATCCCGAAAGTAGAAAATACGGAACCAATTCCATCACTAACTTCTTGTATTTCAGTGCACAAATACAGAAGGCACAATTCTGGCATCAGGCAGAATCAATTGCAAAACGATATGAATATCCTTCAACTCATTTTTCAGAAAGCCGGATACAAACTCAATACAGAAAACGCATCCGGCCAGTCCGAATCCCTTCTCTATATCTCAAATCCCGACGGAACTCCCCGGTGGATCTGGCCAGCCCGTCTGTCCTCTCCGTTGTTTCTTCGGTTTTACCATGTTTCCAATCTGCGGTCCGGATTGTTCGCCGCTCTTATCCGGTTGGTTTTCTGGCTGGGTTTACAGAAGCGGGTGTTCAAGTCAATGGCGGTTTCATTTCAGACGGAACCCATCCCTTACAAATCCCTTTCTCCTGAATCCGACAACTGGGCACTTTTCACTGGCACCGCAGGTCCCAACCAAAAGGGCATTTTCATCATTGAAAGCCAGAACCGTCACCGGTTTATCAAAATCGCGTTGGGCGAACATTCCGCAAAAGGGATTGAAAATGAAGCCCGGGCACTGAAGATGCTCAGCGAAGAAACGCTGACGGCTTTCACCGTACCTCAACTCCTGATTCATGGAATGCAAACGGTACAGATGACCGGACTTCCGCAGGGAAAGCGGGTACCGCAACTCACTTTCTATCATCAGCAGGCTCTGCTCGAACTCAGTGAAATGAACCGCGAAACGGCACCTTTGTGCAAGCTTACTGTCTGGAATGAAGCGCTGTCCAACCTGAACGCACTGTCCGAAAGCAACGATGCCCGGCTGCCAAAAGGTTTGATTCGTAAACTGCAAAGACTTTCGTACCAGATCGATCCGCATCAGCTTATCCACGCCCACTTCAGTCATGGTGATTTCACTCCCTGGAATATGACCATGCTCGATTATTCCATTGGCATTTTTGACTGGGAACTTTCACATCCGCTGCGTCCAAAAGGATTCGATGCCTTTCATTTTATCATTCAGAACGGCATCCTGGTTGAGCACAAACCCTGGACAGAAATCCGGAAAGACCTCGAAAAAGAGACCCGATTTCTGGTACCGGCAAACGAATTTGAACAATACCTGGCCCTGTATCTGCTGATGAATGCCTCCTGGTATCTGACGGTTTATTCGAGACAGGAAAACTGGCATCTGCAGATCAACTGGTTGCTGGA
>DAIOVD010000263.1:0-3944 GCA_036759185.1 Catalimonadaceae bacterium
AATTCTAACAACTTCTGAAAAGCGTTCCAGGAGCCAAACCGTAGCTGGAAATTAGTAATCAGGATTCAGTAATCAGGATTTAGGAATCAGGAGCCAGTAATCAGGATTCGGTAATCAGGATTCAGTAATCAGGAGCCGGTAGTCAGGATTCAGTAATCAGGATTCGGTAATCAGGATTCGGTAATCAGGATTCAGTAATCAGGATTCAGTAATCAGGAGCCGGTAGTCAGGAGCCAATGGGTGCAGGACTAAAAAGAGTTGGCTGTTTTTAACTTCTAAGAAATCGTGAAAACAGCCAATGCATTTTATGTTTGCCTTTGTGACGCTAATCTGCCAGCTTCACAAACTTTAAGCGGTTCCTTTGTCCGGATCGTTGGTTCTTCACCTCAAACCAGTAAATGCCTGCGGGAAGACCCTGGGTGTTGAATGTGATTTCACCATTCCGCAAATTCCTTTCCATATATACCTTGCCGTCTGTGCCGGTTAACCTGATTTGTGCGGGTCCGGATTCGACTCCGGCAATGTGCATCAGGCCCTTTCCAGGGTTTGGGAACAACACCAGTCCTGTCTTCTGCTCTGATTCCTTTTTATTGCCCGTCATGATCGCTTCCAGATCCATTTCTCTTGAACATCCATTGGGAGCAACCGCAGAAAAATGAATCTCATCACCAGGACTGTACATCAGAGGTTCCGTAGGATCTCCGGATTGGGTGATTCCATTTACTTTCCATGTGTATACATAACCGGTTTGTGGGTTTTCCAATTGCAACCAGCCCGGACCACTCAGGAACAGGGGAGATATGATCGGCAGAGGGACAATCCGAACGGTATCCTGTAGCTGGCAATAAGGATTGGAAATCAATACTTTGTATAGGTGAGTGGCCGAATCGGCATACACAAAAGGAGATTGGCAATCAGTGCAACTCAGATTTACAGGTGCCGTTTCCTGTCCATCCACCAATTCTTTCCAGACATAGTTCAGGTCGGGCAGTGCTGGTCCCTGAAACGTGATTCTGGATGAGTCGAACCAGCACAGATTCATCTGGTTGATTGGTTTTACCGGAATTGGCCGGATCAACAAACGGACGCTTTCGCCCGAATAGTTCGGTTGTCCGAAGGCATACGGATTCTGGATATTGAGAAACCGAAGTTTGATATTCCGGAGATCGGCTCCGTTTCCGGTAGGCTGGATCATAAGGCTATCGGTGTAATGACCGGGTTGAAGCGTGATGAAATCCGGGAAATCAGCCAGACTTCCATCCGGCAGAAGTCTTTTGTAATCAACCCCAGGCTGAGCAGAACCTTCAATGGTGTACTGCACCTTCCACAAATCCTCCATAGCGGTTGGACATCGGCTGAATATCAGTTTTCCCGGATGACAACGGGTGATGGTATCATCGAGTCCGTTTGTAAATGCCGGTTTGAATTCACTGTAGTTACCGGATATCAAAGACCCTTGTTCCAGAAAAACATTGGAGTCATGCCTCCGGTCGGTTACATCTGCTACAGAGAGCAGAAGTGTATAGGTTTCGCAAGGGGAAACAGCCGATTTGGCTTCCAGGACTTTGGTAAGCCCATTCATTTTTAATATGGAATAAAGAGGGTGTTGCACACTGTCGTTTCGAACGAACTGGTTTTTTCCCTCTTCTGTAAAAGTGCAGTTGGTTGGAGACCCGGAACCCGGGACACCAGAATTGACTGTATTGATTGATACAGGAAGGTTCGTCCCCGGGATGATGGCCATATTCCGGAATCCTTCGAAATGGGTTCCGTCAAACATGGGATCCCCTGTAATTCCTGGCCCCTTGATGAAAAAACCAAACACATCATTGAAATTGGAACACACATACTGAGGGTATTCATCAGACGAAAAGATGAACCGGAATTTGACGGAATCTCCAATCGGGACGAGGTCGAACCGAATGGTGGTCACATCAGTAGGTTTTCCGCTTGCCGAACCGGTTCCGGTGTTTTCCAGAATGATTTTCAACATCTGCCGGCCATCAGACAGCCCGTCGATTGTATCGGAATATGGAATGTTGGTTGAGAGAATCGAACTTGAATTTGATCCGGCCACCGTGTCGGCATATCCGGTGCTCATAATCAACCCGGTTGAGATGGGAAAGGTGGGATTCATTGACAGAAATGTGCCCAAAGACCGGGTGCTGCTGTGGAGATTCGATTTGATGTTGGTAACGCTTACCCCAAACCCTGCCAGTTTCCGGATGAGTGAATCAATCGGATAAGAAACGGAATCTACTTTCGTGATATGAAGCTGAGCTTTCACCTGAGAAAAGCATAACATGGCGGCGGTGAACAACAGGATGGCGATCCGAAAACGCATAAATGGCAGGAGTTAGGGAGGCCAATGTATTGATTGTTTGAAATATAAAAAAACGATCGCCCTCTCATTCTGAAA
Source organism: Catalimonadaceae bacterium (assembly GCA_036759185.1). Classification (GTDB taxonomy): domain Bacteria; phylum Bacteroidota; class Bacteroidia; order Cytophagales; family Flexibacteraceae; genus CAMDMI01. The sequence goes on from DAIOVD010000263.1 coordinate 2,420, forward strand.
GCGATCGTTTACGAAGGAATCCGGTTTATACCTGTACTAGTCTTGTTTCAGAATCGCGATCCGTTGGTATTTCACGGCGTTTGCAGTCAGAACTTTGCGGAAAGCATAGTGAACGGCAGCATACACTTTCCCTCCCATATAGCGGATTTGCTTGATGGAGCCAGACTTCAAAACATCTTCACCGATGCTGTTGATTCCGCTGGCCGATGCCTTATAGATTGAAATTGTGCTGTCGCTCTGGAAGTTATTGGCCCATCCATCAAAATACACGTTGCCCGACTCGTCTATGTCAAAATTCGTGGAGCCACCCAGTCCTCCGGGAATGGTAAGGCCATCCAGGTTTTTAGTGAATTTACGGGTGACTGCTGAAAAGCTGGCTGAAACATATTTTGAATCTACTGTTGAATTGCGAAGCAAGATGCCAAACGAATTCCCATCTTCTGACCGTCGGGTGATGAAGGTGAAAGGATGATAGTTTTCATTGAACCCGGCCGAGAACCCGGAAGGCAACGGAATGCTGTCCACTTTTGGGAAGGACAGAACACCCATGGCTCCGGCTGTATTGATTTCGGATACATACAAATGCGTAAACGATGCCCAGAAAAACCACAATTCATCGCTGTTTACGGCCTTGGGTTCAATTTCTCCACCTGAAACACACATTGATGCAGGACCCTGGATTACCTGACTCAAATCAAGGGGAATCATATTTTTATTCGCCTTGCGGTAATGCCCGAAAATCCGGTTGTTTTTCCTGCCGTCGATGTAGGTGAGAATTTCAGCAAAAATCCCTTCTACCACCTGTCCACCATGCGTTACCCTTGGCATCTGGGCAAAAGAGTTGGAGCGGGAGTAGGAAAAAGCTCCTCCAACAGATGCTGTTCCGATTCCAAAATTGCTGTAGGATACCGATCCTTGAAAAAAGTCTTTGGTTCCTTCAAGGTATCCGGTTGTTTTGTTTTTAAAGACCTGACCCGAAGCACTGCTGAATGACCACGGTTCCATTGGATTGTTGGCCGTTGATTGTGCCAGATTCGGAGTTGGTTCAGCTGTCAGGGTTTTGTTGTCCATATCCATTGAATAGAATTTCAGACTCAGAATCGGGTCCTGCTGGGAAGTGAGAGAAGAAAGGGTTGAAAAGTGAAGTGTTTTTCCATCGGGAAGCAAACTCATATCGACCGGGGCCATGCCATCACTGAAGGCACCATTTGCACCGGTACTGCCATCAAATGCGGAAGGTATGATGGTCAAAGTCGAAAATCCTTTTCCTGTTTTCATCACCAGAGTATCACTGTTTGTCTGTGGAGTATTTGGAACAGGATCCTCTTCTTTTTTTGTGAGGTCACATGACTGAAGAAGGAACAAAGCCGAGCACGCAAAGAGCAGGTTCTGGATGGAGAATTGGATTGCTTTCATTTTTGTAATCATTTGAATGACAAAGGTCGGCGACTCCCATACCCGGTAAAATACCCAGACAAGTGTATTTTGCTCTCCGTGCTGGTGGGTATATGGGTTAGGATTTGGG
>DAIOVD010000264.1:0-3898 GCA_036759185.1 Catalimonadaceae bacterium
GATTTTGGTGAAATGCCAATCACATTCGGCAAATCCCACAGCATCTGGTTGTCGTCTTTCTCCCAGAATCCAGTCTCATAACTGCCCATCAAAGCCAGTTTTCGGGACGGAGCATTGAGATACAAACTGGCCTCCGGACCACCTTCCAGGTAAATTGCCCTGTTAATTGAGGGAACAAGAGTGAGCAATTGCGTCATAAAATCATGCACGGTATAGGGCGAACGACAATGAACAAAAAGGCAATTCCCTTCCTCGTCGGTGCACAGAATGCACATGCTCCATTTCTTTTTGTCCTGTGCCCAGACAACCTTTTTGTTGCAATCCAGAATCCGGATTCCCTGAACGACAGATTGATAACTGGATAGAATTTTGGGAACGGCCTGGCAGGTTTTATCCAGAATCTGAAATTCAGGTAGATTCTTGTCCTTCGGATGAAACACGATAAATGCGTTGTCCGAATTTTGAACTGGATTGTGAACATGTTTGTAGTTGCGGGTGTATCCGGTATTCACGAAACCATACCATCCGGGCTTGCTGGTTGTGCCGTGAAACATGCCGGCATTGATACCGGCCAAAAGGTTTTTGGTTTCACACCACCCATCCACCGGCTTTTTCACCAATCCATTTTCAGTGGCCAGCACCAGATGGATATTGAAATGCTTCGGATCGATTTTAAGAATGGTCACTTTGGAATCGCCGTGGGAAGATTTAACCGGCATATCCAACTGACGGAGCCAAAGTCCCGGTTGAAGATTTATCCAATCGGATTGAGCCAATTGCTGATTCGGTTTCATAGGGCTGAATCCGAATGTTAAAAAAAGAAGGATCCACTTCATGGTTGTAACGGAGTTGACGGAAAACGGGAAAAGCGTTTCAAAATTTCAGTTCGAAGCTTTTCGGGCATCATGGCTCCGGAGATTTTTAAAACTTCTTATTGGCTGGACGATCTGTGATTAATATCTGGTTCATCGAAGCTGTCCCTCAGGATTCCAACCATAGGATCAATGAACTTAGGCCCAATGAAAAACAAGTTGAAACACCCCTCTTTTGGTCTGTCCTTTAAATAGAGAGGAGATGATAAAAAGGACGGCTTCCTGCTATCCCGGAAATAGTCGGTTACGGAAAGAAAAATTGTTGCCTTATATTAAAATGATTGTAAGCAACAATTAGAAAAATCATAGGCAACAATTTTTTTTATTGTAACCATCTATTTTTTCCGGATTGGTTTGATCGAACCAGACAACCAGGAGAAGTGGTTGTTCAGCGGCCATTGGTGTATTTATATTCTGACTCATGGCCTGAAAAGGAATGGCATCGGCCCGGTTTCAGAAAGGCGGTTTTGCTGGATTGAAATTCTCATCTGTGATTCTGTTTCATTAAACCACAAATGAGAATCAATGCGTTCAATCCATCTGGAGTTTTAATCTTTGATGCATCGAATGCTTAGCCCGGCTTGTTTTTCAATTGTTTTGTGGTGGAGAATGTTTTGATAATAATCAATTTGCCTATAAATCCCATTGGTTTGTGAACCTTCTGAAGCAGACCACCAATTTGCGCTAAAACGGAGTTCACCAAAACTCCAATCAGGCGATAGAATTCCTCCCGGAATACCGGAAAAACCACTTGCATTTGTTTCTGATGTGAAGGCATTCACTTTCCAAAGGTATGATTGGCTTTTAAGTTTTCCGCCAACTCCTAATTGGGTAGAATCAACGAGGAAATTTTCCAAAGTTGTCCATTCCGAATCAGTTGGAGTATGCCAGCCGGCAGGGCATACATTCCGACTATCGGTTACCGTAAACCAGTTGTAAAGTTTTCCGTACCTTTTTTTCAGTGTTGGTAGATTCAGGAATACCGCAGACATGCCATTAGTTGCATTCTCCCATCCCGTACTGTCCACCCGAATAGGGATCGAATCTCCATTTTGGTATTTACTCACTTTCAGGTTTTCGGCCATCCAGGTCTGCGTCCCTATCTTGATTGTCTTGTATGAATTGCCTTCGATATCGCTCATAGAACCATATGTTAGGCTGGGATTGAAAACATCAACTTCTTCCTCAACCGATCCACAAAAATCAAGGGCTTTATTCTGATTGTTTCCAGACAATACCAACGAAACTGTATCTGTTTTTATGCTGGAAAGAGAAAGATAAACACTTATCTTAAGCTGAAGGCTCTCTGTATTACTCACATTACAAAGGACACTTGTTACCTGATAATTCCCATTGGCATCCGTTTTTCCGGTAAAATTTGTTTTAGGATTGTTTATATCAGAAATACTGAAATAGGCATTGTCGTACATCTGAATACCACAATCAGTAATGATTCCACTAAGAGAATAAAACCGGCTGCCAGCACTTTGTAAATCCTCATTGCTTATAATCACCGTAGCGGAACCGGAAGTAGCAACCAGCGCTTTATCAATGTTATTGCTGCAGGCTACTATCCGTAAAACCGTATTCTGAGGAGCCCGGACCAACGTAAACTTTCCTTCGTTGTCGCTCCATACAGTTTTTAAATGTTGGCCATAGTTGGATGTGTAAACCTCAACTTTCTGGTTTGGCAATGTCCCTGCTTCGTTTTGTAATGTAACGGTAACATCATAAGGAGTTTCCCTGGTATCCAGATTCCAGGATGAAAAACAATTGGCTTGAAATACATATTGGCTGCCTTGTTTTGTCGCACTGCCGGATTCGACCCAAAGTCCGCGACTTTCATTAAAATGCCAGATGGGAATTTCTGCAGGGGAAGAAGCCAAAGCAGGAAGATTCACCTGAACCTGACTGCCGGCAGCGACTTCAAGTGGATTGCCACTGGCATCTTCCATCTCCACTGACACCATTCCGTGTGAAATTAAAGAGGTTAAGTCATTGCCATTGGTTAATCCCGCCAGCATTCCAGGCATAATTCCGGCAAAATTATCAGCCACCGGATCGATGTAACGTGAGAATACCCGAACTTCTCCGGAATAACGGGTTCCGCTTTTGGTAATAATGGCCTGAGAGGGAAAGATCAGCTTCACTTTACCACTTTCAAAATCTATGGCTCCACCGGCATTGGCTGTAAACACCCTGGCTGGACCCTTACTCATTAGATGGATTTCAATTTTATGGAAAGCTCCTTTGCGTGGAGTAAACGTTCGGGTTCCGATCATGAAGCCCGCTTTTTTGGCGGTTACAACGGCGTATTGATCCTTCAGCGGCAATTCTCCAAATGTGAAATAACCTGTGGCATCGGTTGACGTAAATTTGCCATTGGTCGATACTGTCACATCCGAAACTGGCTTACCCGCATCGTCGAGAATTGTGCCTTCCAGATAAGCCGTTACCAGGGTCTTGGGCAAAACAGCATCCAGACGTGTATTTTCTACCGAAACAATGGTATTGACCAAAACCTCCGGGTTGGTCACCGTATTGTCCTTTTTACAAGCCAGCAGCAGAAGCAAAGGGAACAAGGGAAAAATGAGGGATTGAATTTTCGAAGAGAAACGCATAAAGAATTGATTTTGAAATGGGAATTATAAAACAAGGAAAATGAATGATAAAATCAAAATCCAATTGGGAGCAGATCCCAACTTTCCTGTCTAACCATGGCAAGGAATCCGTTATTGCGTTTCATCCATATTTCCTTCACCAAAATTTCTAACCTAAAATCCATTGCCAATCATTTTTTATTAATGCTTCAGGCTTATAATTTCCGATTCACATTGATCCGATGAGATGACCAATCTCCTGTTTGGGTGTTTGAGTTTAGTTTCTCTGAAAGGAATCCTTTTGCAAACAGTTCTTATACCTTTACCCGCCAAAAGAAATGATGCCCGTTAGAATCATTTTAACTGATCAGGATTCCATTGTTTCGAACCATTTGCCTCTTTAACTTTTATCAAAAACCTTCGTGA
>DAIOVD010000265.1:0-3898 GCA_036759185.1 Catalimonadaceae bacterium
GAGCAAGGTGTTTTCCGTTATTTCACCTGTTCGGTCTGAAGTGTTGTTTGAGCCAATAGCAAAATAACCTTTTCGTTGATCGCTGTACACATCAGTGCCCACACGGTACGTTAATTTCAGCCAATCCAGTGGATCATACGTCAATGCAAAATTTCCAAGAAAACGGTTGTTGATATCTTTGAATGAGTTTTTATTGACAGACCAATATGGATTATCATATGAACTTAAGTAGTTTCTCATAGCGCCGTTCTGAGGTTGCTCATAGCCTGCGCTCAGGTCAAAACTTGCCGGTGCCCTCAGTAATCCAAGCATAATACCAGAAGTGTTACTTCCGTTCTGTCCTCTCACCCCCCCGGATTGTATATAATTGGCTGTACCAAACAATGTGAACTTTTTACCCAGATCTGTTTGGGCGGTTAACCGGAGACTGGTTCTGCTGAAATCTGTATTGGGAACAATCCCGTTCTGATTCATTCGTCCAACTGAAAAGCGTACAGATGAATTTTCATTGCCAGCTGAAATTGATAGGTTTGTGTTGTATGTGTATGCCGTTTGGAAGAAATCTTTTACGTTGTCAGTTGCCTTTAAACCCAGATCTGAAATTTTTGGTCCCCAGTTTCTTGGAACACCACCCGAACCATCATCTATAGTTCCGAATAAGTTATCAGGTCCTGGATCATAAGTAACATATTCAGAACTATCTATTGATGCAATATAGTTGCCCTGCGCATACTTCATCTGAAGCTTTGGCATTTTGTTCACCTGCGCAATGTCGAGGGAGGTACTGAATGTAATTTGCGGTTTCTGCCCTTTCTTTCCCCGTTTTGTGGTGATGATGATGGCACCGTTACCAGCACGAACACCATACAGTGAAGAAGCCGCCGGACCTTTCAGGACGGTTACGTTTTCAATATCATCCGGGTTGATGTCAATCGCACGGTTGGAATAATTCACTTGTTCCAGAAGTGGATTGAACGGATTGTCCTGTCCGGAGGTCTCAGAAGTGGAATTGTCCATTGGCACCCCGTCGATTACAAACAATGGCTGGTTTTCACCAGTAAATGACTTGTTACCACGAAGGATAATTTTTGACGAAGCACCCGGAGAACCACCAGATGAAATCACCTGAACCCCGGCTACTTTACCTGCCAGACCATTCACCATATTGGTTTCGCGGGAGTTCACAATTTCCGAGCCTCCAATTTTAGTTGCAGAATAGCCCAGTCCTTTTGTTTCACGTTCGATGCCGAAAGCCGTAACCACTACATCTTTCATGTCCTTGACCTCTTCCTGTAAAACTACGTCAATCACGGTTTGCGCACCGACCGTAATGACTTGTTTTTTCATTCCCACCATACTAAAAATCAGTACAGCGTCAGTTTCCGGGACACTCAAGGTGTAGTTACCCTGGGCATCCGATGACGTACCGGTTGTAGTGCCTTTGAGAAGGATTCCGACTCCAGGCAGTCCTGAGCCGTCCTTGGCATCTGTGACCTTTCCTGTAATCTGTCGCTGCGCCCAGGCAGAGAGCTGGCCGACCAGGCAAAAGAGCAGGATCAGCCACGTGTGTGTAGTGTGTTTTTTCATAAATTTTGGATAAACGGTTGGTTTACGGGGCCAATGTTAGGTTTTCCTCCAAATTCACAAATTAATTTTGTGGAGTGATTTTGAGTTTGTTGCAGTGTTATTGAGTCAACATATTCAATATTAGGTGATTATCATGAAATATTTTGCCATAAAAAATTTGGCTTATATTTTGATTTTCTCTGTAAAACCGTTGAATTTATAGGTGAAATCTAAAGAAAACAGAATATTCTTCTGGTAGACTATTTCGTGGAGTTCAGCGCAGAGGTAACCATTTCCACCGACTCCTCCATCTCAAATCCCCGGGACAGACAGAACCTCAGCAATTTTGATCTGATGTTCGAATCCTGCTTTTGGATGAGCCCAGCTGCTTTCTTCTCCAGGTCTCTCCTAAGTTTTTGCCTTGCCTTTTCCAGGTCGGCCGATTCGTTGACTAACTCAGGCTGGAAATCAGCTCCCAGCTCAAATTTCAGGTGACTGGTGATTTTCCGGATGCCCCACCCTTTGATGCGGCTTTTCCCACGTGCATAGGCGGCTGCATACCGCTGCTGATCCAGAAACTTTTCTTCCACAAGGGCGGCCAGAAGATTTTCATGAAACTCCGCATCAACTGACAGCGCCTTCATTTTCCGGATCACCTGGGCCTGACTTCTTTCCTGGTACGCACAAAAATGACGAAGCTTTTCAAGGGCTTCGTCATACGTTAATAACTTGATTTTCTTATTCATTGCCTAAGGCAAGCCCGCCTTAAACGTCACATAAGCTGGGGGATTGGACGGCGTTTTGTTGCAGCCCACCTGATCGGCTTTTGTGTTGATGGCCGCTACCCGGTTGTCTGGATTGGGATGGGTGCTGAGCCATTGCGGCTGGTTGGATGCACTTCCGTTGGCGATCATTTTCTCGAAAAAGCCGGCGGCACCATTGCATGCATAGCTCGTCGAAGCCAGGTATTCGACGGATTTGGCATCGGCTTCGGATTCATATTCTCTGGAGTTAGCCAAATTCTTAAGATTCAGTGCGATGGTTGCCAACGTTCCTGGATCGCTTTTGCCGGTAATCACCTGGATTAAGGTTGAATAGCCCTGGTCTTTGGTCATCTGTCGACTGGTGTGCCGAAGATCAGCATGTGCAATTTCATGGCCCAAAACACCTGCCAGTTGATCTTCTGTGTCCAGATATTTGATTAAACCGGTGTATACATAAATGTAGCCGCCTGGTGTACAAAAAGCATTCAGAGTGTTGTCGTCTTTGATGATTTTAACCTGCCAGGCAAATTCGTTCCGATAAGAAAGTTTACCGGAATTGAGAATTTTATCAGTTAATGCCCGAAGGTATGTATAGGATGAAGCGTAGTCTGCTTCGCTCAGAAGAGGATAATCGACTGGTGTTGCCTCAATCTGTTTGCTCACCTGAAGCCCAAGTTTTTTATCGTCTTCCACTGTCAGGAAATTGACGTTTCCGTTTTTATCACAGCTTCCAAGGAACAATAGAGCTGAAATGGTAAATGGAAGGATCAGTAGGTTTTTCATTTTCATAATTCGTTCAATAATGAGATCAAACGGCCATTTCAATCACGTTTTCTGAAATTGTGAGTTTACCTTCTGTTGAATCGATGATTTCCTGAACCGATACACCCGGTGCCCTTTCAAGCAAGTGGAATCCACCTTCCGGAAGAACATCGAATACGCCCAGCTCGGTCACGATTTTTTTTACACATGCCAACCCGGTAATGGGTAGTGAACAGTTTTTCAAAAGTTTTGACTTGCCGTCTTTACTGCGGTGCTGCATGGCAACAATGATATTTTTAGCAGAAGCAACCAGATCCATGGCGCCGCCCATCCCTTTTACCATTTTACCGGGAACTTTCCAGTTGGCGATGTCTCCATTTTCAGATACTTCCATTGCACCAAGAACGGTGAGATCCACATGGCCACCCCGGATCATGGCGAAACTGTCGGATGAACTGAATAGCGATGACCCCGGAATCATGGTGATGGTTTGTTTACCAGCGTTGATCAGGTCGGGATCCATATTTTCAGCTTTGGGGAAAGGACCGATTCCAAGCAAACCATTTTCAGACTGAAGCACCACCTCGATGCCGTCCGGAATATAATTGGCAACCAGGGTTGGGATTCCAATACCCAGATTAACATAGTAACCGTTTTTCAATTCCTGCGCAATCCGCTTTGCTATACCGTTTTTGTCAAGCATGGTGTATCCGTTTTCGGGCTGCAAAAAAACGAAATGCGAAGGGAAAAACGCCAAAAAGATTGGACTTAAAGTGAACTAATTTCAATGCCAGGTAAAATTGTTG
>DAIOVD010000266.1:0-3896 GCA_036759185.1 Catalimonadaceae bacterium
GACTTTGTGCCGTTGCCTGTCCGGCAGAAGCCATCTCCATGACGGCCGCGGAACGGAAACCAGGTGAAGAAAATCTCTACAGAGAGGAGAAGTATGCTGCGGTTTATGAAATCAATATGCTGCGCTGCATCTTCTGCGGATTGTGCGAAGAGGCCTGTCCGAAATCTGCGATCTATCTCCAAAGCGATAAACTGGCACCGTCCTTCTATTCACGTGCTGACGTGATTTACGGAAAGGACCGCCTTGTTCAGTCCATGGAAACCATTAATACGGCCAAATCTCTGAAGTCGGGGCTCACAACCTCCGACCGATATGTGGACAAGGTCTGGAAAAACGGAAAATACTAATTCAGAATGGTACAGAATCTATTTTACTTCCTTTCATTTTTAGCTGTTCTGAGTGCACTGATGGTGATTTTGTCAAAAAATCCCATTCACTCCGTCCTCTATCTGATCCTCACTTTTTTTACACTCAGCGGACACTACATCCTGCTGAATGCGCAGTTTCTATCGATCGTAAACCTGATTGTGTATGCCGGAGCCATCATGGTTCTCTTCCTGTTCACCATCATGTTTCTGAATCTGAAAGACGATTCCTTCACAGGTTCAAGGCTGTTTTTTCACCTGGGCTCAGGTCTGGTGGTGTTTACACTGGCTGGTCTTATCATCATGAAAGTGGCAACGGCACCAATCGCGGTTGCAGATGATGCCCATTTCGATTCACAGATCGGGATGGTGGAAAACCTTGGAAAAGTGTTGTACAGCAAATTCCTTGTTCCGTTCGAACTGGTTTCCGTTTTGTTTCTCAGTGCCATGGTGGGTGCTGTTATGTTGGGCCGTCGTGAAAAAGGAGAGAAAAACTTTTAACTATGAATCAGATCCCCGAAATATTCAGGGTTATACCTGTTAACAACTTCGTCATTCTGGCAGTCGTTCTGTTTTCCATCGGAATTCTGGGTGTCTTGACCCGCCGCAATGCCATCATTATTTTCATGTCGGTTGAGTTGATGCTCAATGCCGTCAATCTCCTGTTCGTCACCTTTTCGAGTTATAAATCGGATCCGGCCGGACAGGTATTTGTATTCTTTATCATGGCCATTGCCGCAGCTGAAGTGGCGGTTGGTCTTGCCATTATCGTTATGATTTACAGACGAATCCGGTCGACGGATGTTTCACTCTTAAACAATCTGAAAGGCTGATTACAATGGAACAATTGCTCTCTCTTATTCCGGTTTTTCCGCTTGTCGGCTTTCTGATCAACGGACTTGGGTTCCGTAAAATCCCGAAAGGCGTTGCAGGTCTTATCGGTGTTGCGGCCTCCGGATTATCGTTTCTGGTTGCCATCTGGTTGCTCATTCAATACCTTCAGGGCGGACAGCAACTCATTTCGGTTTCCTTGTGGGAATGGATTACCGGCCCGTCATGGAAAATCGATTTCTCTTTTGCCGCTGACCAGCTTACATTTTGCATGTTGATGGTGGTAACAGGTGTTGGATTTCTGATCCACATCTTCTCTTTTGGCTACATGCACGAGGACGAAGGTTTCGGGAAATTCTTTGCTTTCCTCAACCTGTTTCTGTTTTCTATGCTGGTCCTGGTACTTGGAGCCAACTTGTTGATGACCTTCATCGGATGGGAAGGTGTCGGTTTGTGTTCCTTCCTCCTCATCGGATTCTGGAATAAAAACGAAGCCTACAACGAAGCCGCGAAAAAAGCCTTTGTAATGAACCGGATCGGGGACCTCGGCTTTCTGTTGGGTATCTTTCTGATTTTATTCCGCTTCAGCACAGTGCAGTACACCGAAATCGTGACTGCCTTGTCTTCGGTTCAGGCGTTGAACGATCCGTATCTGGTGTGGGCGGGTATCTGTTTTTTCATTGGCGCAATGGGTAAAAGTGCCCAGCTTCCTTTGTTCACCTGGCTGCCTGATGCGATGGCGGGTCCGACTCCAGTTTCGGCTCTCATCCACGCTGCGACCATGGTTACCTCCGGTATCTATCTGGTGATCCGGATGAACGCCCTCTATTCGAGCATCCCGATGGTGCAGGAATTCATTCTTTGGATCGGCCTTGCCACTGCCATCATCGGGGCACTGGTTGGTACCTCTCAGAACGACATTAAAAAGGTCCTTGCGTATTCTACGGTTTCGCAATTGGGTTTCATGTTTGTGGCCTTGGGTGTCGGTGCTTATACGGCCGCTCTTTTCCATGTGATCACACACGCTTTCTTCAAAGCTCTTTTGTTCCTTGGTGCCGGTTCGGTTATTCATGGATTGCACGAGGAGCAAGACATCCGCAAAATGGGCGGTCTGAAGAAACTGCTTCCTCTAACCTATGGCGTATTTCTGGTTGCCAACCTTGCCATTGCTGGTGTGCCTCCGTTTTCAGGTTTCTTCTCGAAAGACGAAATTCTGGCCCATACGTTTGCCGGGAACAAAATCGCCTGGGTATTGCTGACCATCACGGCAGGAATTACCGCTTTCTACATGTTCCGTCTGTTTTTTCTTGTGTTCTTTAATGAGTACAGAGGAAATCTCGCGAAAGAGAAAATCCACGATGCTCCGTTTTCGATGGCCATGCCATTGGTTGTGTTGGCCATCCTGAGCATTGCCGGTGGATTCATTGGTTTGCCGGAAGTATTTCACATGCCGCATATCCTGCACGAATTTCTGAAACCGGTTCTTATGCCAACTGAAAAGCTGGCCAGTTTGCATCCTGAATTGCACCATGCCATCAGCCACAGCGACGAATGGCTGGTGATGGGTGTTTCAGTTGTGGTATCGCTGATCGGTATCGGAGTAGCGTATTCCATGTACCTGTCAAAGAAAATGGTTCCGGATTTTGAGCCTGCGACCAATCCCCTCATCAAGCTCACCAATGGCAAGTTTTTCTTTGATGAAATTTACAATGTCATCATCGTAAAGCCTCTTACACTCATTGCCAACATCTTTTCTGTTCTGGTCGATCTGCTTATGATCAACCTGTTTGTGGAAGGTCTCGGTATTTTTACCCGCTTTGCCGGTAGTTCTTTGAAGTCCACACAAGCCGGCCGGGTTTCCGGTTATGCGTTCCTGATGGTCTGTTCCATTTTGTTGTTTGCCCTGCTATTTATTTTCAAGACAATCTAGATGAATCCTCTCTATTTGTTTGTAAGTCCCCTCGTTGCGGCCGCCCTTAGCTGGATGGCAGGTAAGAACGGCAACTTGCAGAAAGTGCTCACTCTGCTGGTTTTCATCGGAAGTCTGGGCATTCTTTATACCTGGAAACAGTCTGCCTTTGCCGATGCCAGTATCAGTCTTCCATGGATTCATTCCTTTGGAGTGTACCTGGCTCTGGCTGCCAATCCAATCAACTTCTGGTTTCTGGTGCTCACCGCCATTGTGGTGTTTGCCGCCCAGATGTACCACTCCAGCAAAGAAGAAGGTACGGTTCGGGGTGATGTGATGGCCATGATCTTCCTCCTTCAGATTTTCCTTTACGGCGTGTTTATGGCACAGGATCTCATGCTGTTCTACTTCTGCTATGAGGCCACCATTTTGCCGATCTACTACATTTCGTCCCGCTATGGAAGCCCGGCTGCTGAGCGTGCGACCATCAAGTTTTTCCTTTACACACTCTTCGGAAGTTTGTTCATGTTGCTGGGAATCCTATACATGTACAATTCAACGGGTGCAGAGAACTTCCTGATTTCGTCATTCAATCCGTTTTACTTCTCCGGTCCGGTGCAGGGCTGGTTGTTCCTGGCCTTCTTCATCGCCTTCGCCATCAAGATGCCATTGTTCCCGTTTCACTCCTGGCAGGCCGATGTGTATGCTGAGTCACCAGTTGAAAGCACCATGCTCATGTCGGGTATCCTCCTGAAAATGGGTGTCTTCGGAATGATGACCATCGTGATTCC
>DAIOVD010000267.1:0-3886 GCA_036759185.1 Catalimonadaceae bacterium
CCAGTTTCACTCAAAGAATGATAATAGCGACCGAACACACCAAATCCAAAAGAATTTCCGCCTTCAAAGTTCTTCTGGCTTTCCTTCCGAAACGAAAGGCGGGCGCCGAAAGCCATTTTATCATCCAGAAAATATCCAAATGAGGGAGAAAATGTGAGGGTTCCCGCTGCATCTGGATCCGGTGCGCCTTTTGGTGTTTCAGGGGTTGATCTGGAATAACCCAATGACCCGGCGAGAAACATTTTTCCTGCTCCTGGTTTGGCGTCCTGAGCAAAACCTGTGAAAGAAGCCAAAGCTGCAATTGCTGTGAAAAGTGTCTTTTTCATGTTGTAAACGATTTTTATTGTTTGAATGAATAAATAAGGTCTGCAAGAATGCGTCTTCCATTTCCCCTAAACTCATTGTCGTTCACTTCAAAAAGTACATCCATAAAATTTTGAGAAATTCATGACCCTCATGAATTTAAACTGGCTCTGACCTGGTGAGTTCCATTTTTAAATCCTCTCAAAGTAAACCACTTACTTAATCCTCGGGAACAAAACAAGAAGGACCTGCTATGGTAATATCTCAACAAAATATGAATCATTCGCCAAAAAACACTGCTCACAATTCATCACTGATTTTTGAAGAGATTTGCCTTCATGTTCATTTCCACCATTTGCTTGAATCAATACTTGAAAATAGCAGAAATAAAGAGCTGTATTTCAAGCAAATTCCAGAATCAATAAACTGATCACAATCAGAATTTCCCTGCAACAATTTCCAATCCTGATTTAGGTTTGAATTCCTTATTCCGAAACTTGGCTTCTTTTTTTCTGACCAATCCGCCACCATTTTTTCTGCAGATTCAGGAAAAAGCGGAACTGTCCGAAAAGGGAACCAATCACGAGTAGCATAACCTGGTAAACCGGAAGGATGGCAATGATGCGCAATGGCACCCGGATCCAGGGGTTCATGTCATTGGTAATGCCCACCATTTCGAGAACCGGACGGGCCACATAAAGTGATGCTGAGCCGGTAATCGCAAACACAATAAACACCACCACCATCTGAAAATTGCTGGTGATGCCCCATTTGGATTTCAGTCGATCGAGGTAGGCCATCAATGAATCCCGGCTTTGTTGAGAGCCGCCTGGTAAATGCGGGCGTTTCTCAGGTGTTCGTTGAAATCGTTGGTGAAATTATGGTATCCGGAAAAATCTTCCCGTGCGCAGAAAAACAGGTAATCATGCTTTTCATAATTCAGGACGGCATCGATCGCAGGACGAATGGCAATGGCAATAGGGCCAGGAGGCAAACCGCCATATTTATAGGTATTGTAGGGAGAATCGGTTTCTTTATGTCCGCTTAAAACCCGCTTGATCTCAAAATCCCCGACCGCAAAAACCACAGTTGGATCAGCCTGCAACGGCATATTCTGTGCGAGGCGATTCAAATAGACGCCCGCTACACGAGGCATTTCGTCCACTTTATTGGTTTCGGATTGGGTGATACTGGCTACCGTCATAACCTGCGCAGGTGAAAGATTGAGGGCTTTGGCTTTGGCAAGGCGATCTTCGTTCCACAGTTTTTCATACGCTGATTTCATCTTTTCCATCAGGGCTTCGGGTTTGATTGTCCAGTACACTTCATAGGTATTGGGAACGAAAACCGAAATGATGTTAAACGTATCGAGTCCGAATGTGGCGGTTTTGGCCGGATCATTCAGAATGGATAAAATATCCTGAGCCGAAAATCCGAGCTTCTGATCCAGTTTCTCAGCCAGCTGACGTTTGGTCCGGAAGGAATTAAATGTGAGCTTGATGGGCGTTTGCCGTCCGGCTTTCAAGCGACGGATTACGGAAAAGTTGGCTTCGTTGGGGGAGATTTCGTAGGCTCCCGGCTTTACAATTTTCTGATACCCCAGCATTTTCGACACAAAGGCAAATGGCAGAAAATCGTGCACCAGCTTATTGGTTTCCAGCGAGTCTTTCACCGATTCCCAGTTTCCGCCTTCCGGAATGTAGAGGAAACGGCTCTTCTCCTCTCCTACCAGAAAATTGCTCGCAAAAAATAGTTGATAAAAGTAAAAAGTGGTCGACACCACCACCGTGATGAAGGTGATGAAAATCCCGATTTTAGTGTTCCTGCTCAGTGCCATAATCGTAATCGAACTGCAAGATTACACCATCTGCTTAAAATACCGGAACCAAACTCCATCTTTGCACCATGAACAGCATTGAAGAAGGCCTGCCCATCCAGAATGTTCCGGAGAATTTCAAATCCGGATTTATCGCCATTGTCGGCAAACCCAACGTTGGAAAGTCTACCCTGATGAACGCCCTGGTGGGTGAAAAACTCAGCATTGTTTCCCACAAGGCATCGACCACCCGTCACCGTATTTTTGGAATTCTGACAGGAGAAAACTACCAGCTGGTGTATAGTGACACGCCTGGTTTGATCCAGCCGGCTTATGAATTGCAGAAATCCATGATGATGTTTGTGGATCAGGCTTTGGAAGATGCCGACATTATTCTGGCCGTTACCGACAGTCTGAAACCGGGTGCCGATCCCGAACTGGCGGAAATCCTGAAAGCCAGCTCTCTTCCTAAAATTCTGGTTCTCAATAAAATTGACAAAACCACCCAGGAAGAAACCGAACAAAAAATCGCCGACTGGAAAGAAGCGATTCCGGATCTGATCATTCTGGCTGTGAGTGCAAAAGAAAAATTCAATCTGGAGGGTGTGATGTCCTTCATTCTGGAGCACACACCGGTGCATCCACCGTACTACCCGCTCGACCAGCTTACCGAACAGACGGAGCGTTTTTTTGCAGCGGAGATGATCCGGGAACAGGTATTCAGTATATTGGAAAAAGAGATTCCATACAGCACCAATGTAGTGATCGATAGTTTTAAAGACACGCCTGAGATTTTGAGAATTTCCGCTATTTTGTATGTGGAGCGGAATTCACAGAAAGCCATTATGCTGGGACATCAGGGTAAAAACATCAAGAATATTGCCACCCGTGCCCGCCATGAAATGGAAAAATTCTTCGATAAAAAAGTCTTCCTTGAAACCTTTATAAAAGTGGATGAAGACTGGAAAACCGAAAAGCACAAACTAAAGCGATTTGGCTTCGGGGTGTAGTATCGCAAGAAATCGGTATGGGATCAGCAGGCTGAACCTCGGGAATTAATCCACAAGAAAGAACGAGAGTATCAGGTTGAGGACGAGTCCGATGATCAGAAATATCGTATACGTCGCTCCCAGAAAGTTGAACTTCATAAACGTGCGGATCCAGCTTTGGTTATAGATCCGTTTCATAGCCACAAAAGCGTAAATAAAGAACCATAAATAAATCAGGTTCAGATCATCTTCCAATTCGGGAAGTGCCCAATCAGCCAGAAAAACAAAACTGAACAGGGCAAAGGCAAAGCAATGAAGGTGGATTCCGAAAATAAGGTGCTCCACGTAATAGTAATTCCTTCGCACATACAGTAGTTTGAGCACCAGCGCAAATACCGGAAGCAGGAGAATGATGATGTTCGGTAGATTGGATTTAAAACCATCAAAAAGTTCCCCGATGATGGATTCGTCTTTTTCTTTAAAGCGCCTGTTAATCGATATCATTTTTGTCTTGATGGTCCTGACGAACCACCGATCCCGTTCTTCATCCGGTTTTGCTCGTTGGGCAGAATCGTACTGAGAATAACTATTCTCCAGCCCATTGATA
Source organism: Catalimonadaceae bacterium (assembly GCA_036759185.1). Taxonomy (GTDB): domain Bacteria; phylum Bacteroidota; class Bacteroidia; order Cytophagales; family Flexibacteraceae; genus CAMDMI01. Next base: position 3,716 of record DAIOVD010000267.1, read on the forward strand.
TGAAATCCAGGATTATTTTGTTCCCGGCTCCTGCTTATTTTAGCTCCTCCTACTTTGACGGTCACATCCTGAATAGAATCCGAATTTTCACTGACGGAATCGGCAAACATTCCATTCCGGATTCCTTTCCGGATTTCTTCCTGAGCCGAAGCCCCTTCTTTTTCCGGAAGA
>DAIOVD010000268.1:0-3848 GCA_036759185.1 Catalimonadaceae bacterium
CATTGCTGATTTGCGCCGAATTTTCCGGCACTTTTTTTCAACTATTTTTTGGAGAAGCCCGGAAATCCAGAGTTTTCAGTCGTTTCTTGGGCGAATGGGGTCGAAAGTGAATTCTAAAAAGGAGCCGAAGTGCACCTTCTGATAAGAAGTGACCGAAAGTTCAAACCTCCTGCACGGTCGACAACATTCCCCTTCCGGAATTTTGGTGGCCAATGATCTATTCAATTTCCAAACCGGAGCCCCAGGAATACAAATCATATTCTGTCTTTAGAAATGCCTTACAGGTAGAACAGCAATATACATGCTCAAGTACCCTGCTGATGGCATCTTTTCTTAGAACTCACCTATGCGTCATGTTCCGAAGGGCACAATGATCATGGAACTAAATTCAGGGAGAATCCTTTGTTGGTTTTCATAGGGATTTCTGCTTTGGTGTTTTCGGTGGGTAATGCGGGATGAAGTTGCGATTGCTTTACAAGTATCTGCTTTCGATAGAAATGTAAAGCAAAATAATATAAAGCAACTCTGCTTTACAAGTTTCTGCTTTCGATAAATTTGTAAAGCAAGAAGTTGTAAAGCAGGTGTGCTTTACAACTTTATCGGAGAAAAATTATGGAAAGCAGAAGAGAAGTGGTTCGGGAGCTGAAATTTTTCGGAGAACAGGGGATTTATGCGTTTGAACCGTGGTGAAAGCACCTTTGGGTTTCTGTGTATGAGGTGTGGTTTTTGAGAATGGTTGGAGTGAGAAGGGGGAAGTCAATTTCCGGATGCAGGACAAAATAGTAATTGCACGGGAGCCATACAATGAATAGGTGCCTGTCTTTGATTAAATAAAACTGGGTCATAACGAAAGATCACATGCCCAAAGATTATGTGTTGGACCCGTCACCACTGCATTTTCCCAAACCTCTCCGCACACAAAGTTCCCCGGTCTGGTACTCAAACCGGCGGGATTCGGCCCAAATTTCAAAGAGGGTTTGGAGGAGGCTGTATCGTTGTGCTGTCAATGATACTGGACATCCAACATACACACATCAACCAGACCGGCATTCACTGCAGTCATTGCGGCGGCAATCTGGTGGAACTGACCAGCCGATCGATCACGGTCCGTCTGCTGGATGTATTGCGGATCAACAAGCCCAGAACCAGGACATACCAATGCCTGCATTGCCGGAAAGAATACCTGGTGGTGCGTAACTAAAAACCTTTTTCAGACCTCCGAAAACAATCAACTTTTAATTAAAAACCGATAAACAAATGAAAAACAGGATTTTCACTTTCGCACTGACCCTCTTTTGCCTCTTTCAGGCCAGGGGGCAAAACATGCAGCTGCTCCCGGATAATTATATGTCCAATGGTATTGTCAGTTCCTTAACAGAAGACGACGACAACATTTATCTGGGCGGTACCTTTACATTTATTGGTAAATCCGAACCATTTGGTGCTGCCATATCGACCCGTTCGAATACGATTTCCTATCATTTTGCGAATCCCAATGCACAGGTGAATGTTTCACTGGAAGATGGACAGGGTGGCTGGTTCATTGCGGGCGCCTTTCTTCAGGTTGGTGGCCAGGCAATGCAGGGCTTTGCTCATATTCTCAGCAACGGTACTCTGGATCCCACTTGGAACCTGAATCCCAATAACTTAATCTCTTCCTTATACATTTCCGGAGGTGTCCTCTATGTTGGTGGCATTTTCACCACCATTTCCGGAACTTCAAGATCCCGGTTTGCTGCGTACGACATTTCAACAAAATCACTACTTGGATTTAACCCAACGTTTGATGGCGAAGTTCGATCCATGCTGGTTGTGGGAGACGAACTCATCTTAGGTGGTTCTTTTACCAATGTCAACGGAACTCCCAGAAATCGTCTTGCTTCGATTGATATTCCGACATCAACCCTCACAGCCTGGAATCCGGACGTGAACATCAATGTACTTACTTTAGCGTATGACGCAACCAATAATGAACTTTTTATTGGAGGAAACTTTACTACAGTGGGTGGGCTAAGTCGGGGGAGAGCTGCTTCATTCAGTTTCCCATCAAAAACGTTGTCATCCTGGGATCCCATGGCGAACGCCTTTGTGAATAAAATACTCGTCTGGAATTCGAAATTAATTCTGGGAGGTGGATTTTCTTCCATTCTTGGAGCTTCTCAATCCTTCCTTGTCCGGTTCGATTTACCGGCAAAAACGAAAGATTCCTGGGCTCCTCCAATTAATGGAACTGTTAATTCAATCGCAACAAACGATACCAGCCTTTTTGTTGGAGGTGGTTTCTCCAAAGTGAACGGACTATTCCGAAATTTTATAGCCTCCTTCGATGAGACAGGAAACCTCGAAAGCTGGAATCCGGGAACGAGTAATGCAGTTGTAAGCCTGAGTGTTAGTGCAGGCCGCGTGTATGCTGGTGGGACTTTTACTTTAGCAGGAGGCGAGGCAAGAACCAACATAGCGGCCATAAACAAATCAACCAACACCATTACCGCTTTCAATCCAATACCGAGTACGGGTATCAATTCATTGCACTATTCGAATGGAAATCTATATGCAGCAGGTTCGTTTGTTTCAATTGGCGGGCAGCCTCGTTCCAGGATTGGAGCAGTCGATGTGAACACAGGTCTGGCAACCAGCTGGAATCCAAATATTGCAGGAGCCACTGTCAATACAATCACAAGTCGGAATGGCATAGTTTACGTTGGTGGTAATTTTACAACTGTTGGTGGTGTATCCAGAGCAAATCTGGCTGCGATCGATGCCACTACTGGTATTGCCACCAGTTGGAACCCATCACCAAACGCACCTGTGCTTTCCATTGTTGTAGAAGATCAAATTTATGTTGGTGGCTCATTTCTTACCATTGCCGGCCAGTCAAAACCCCGTCTTGCCGCTTTTGATGTGCTCAGCGGAAGTTTGAATCCAATCTTTTCACCTGCACCTAATAACTCGGTGACGACTCTTTTGTTCGATAATGGTATTCTATATGCAGGAGGTCAGTTCATTTCAATAAATGGGCAGCCTCGGAATGGCCTGGCATCTTTGCACCCTTATTTGGGTTTCGTCCATCCGTGGAATCCGAATATGATTCCAGGCGTTGTCACCTGTTTGGGCAAAACAGAAAACCATATCGTAGCCGGAGGAAATTTTGCCAGTGTTGGCGGTCTTGGAAGATCCAAACTGGCCGTCATAGATAAAGTAACAGGAATAGCAACCAGCTGGAATCCAGCACCTGGTGCACTTGTGAATTGTCTTTTGGTTACAAAAAACAGGATTTACGCAGGAGGACAATTTGCAGTCCTGGGAACCGCAACACAGGAAAGGCTTGCCGGTTTTGAAGGCCCTGCCGTGAGTACAGGTTCCATTTCAACTTCCCTATGTAAAGAAGCTTCTGTTACCATTCCATACACAGCCAGTGGAATCTTCACCTCCGGCAATGTTTTCACTGCTCAGCTGAGTGATGAATTTGGAAGTTTTTATACTCCAACGGATATCGGCTCCGTTACCAGCACTTCAAGTGGTTCTATTTCTGCTACCATACCGGCACTCACGCCAACAGGTACCGGTTACCGCATCCGGGTTGTGAGTTCACAGTTGGCTATGTATTTTGAGAAGAACGCAGACGACATCAGCATCGACGAATGTGTGAGTGAAACCTTCATCTGGAATGGCTCTCAAAACGATGGCGATTGGAACAATGCTGCCAACTGGACGCCCTCTGGTGTGCCGGGCAGTAGTTCAGAAGTCATCATTTCCGGAACCACCAGCCAGCCAAATCTTTCCACCAATGTTTCCTGTGCCAGAATCACCCTCAAAGGCACTGCATTCCCTACCATCGGATCCGGATT
>DAIOVD010000269.1:0-3836 GCA_036759185.1 Catalimonadaceae bacterium
GCCACAAGCCGGATTCCATTGGGGATTGTCATCATTGGCGGACTGATTTTCTCCCTGGTGCTCACCTTGTTTGTGATCCCGGCGATGTACAGTTTTATTTCGAGAGGTGGGGTTCGGAAACCAAAGGAAGTGGAGTAAATTGTCAAAGAGTTTTAAACAAAACAGAATTTAAAACACAAGGAAACAACGCTTTAATCCGTAATGAGAAACATTGATAAGAAGAGTCTGGAAAATGCGTTCCGCCTGATTGAATCCGGGGATATTGAAACGATTGAAATTGGTTCAACTAGAGGGCTTCAGCAGATTCATTTATATCTGTTTGAAGGACTCTACGATTTTGCCGGGCAGATCCGATCTCTGAACATTTCGAAAGGCGCTTTCCGGTTTGCCAATGCCTTGTATCTGAAAGAGATTCTGGTCAAAATTGAACAGATGCCTGAAGGCAGGTTTGAAGAGATTGTTTCAAAATATGTTGAAATGAACATCGCCCATCCTTTTCTGGAAGGCAACGGCCGGTCGATGAGAATCTGGCTGGACCTGATCCTGAAAACCCGTCTGCAAAAAGTAGTGAACTGGCAGTTCGTCGGTAAGGAACTTTACTTGCAGGCAATGGAACGAAGTCCGGTGAACGACCTGGAATTGAGAACTTTGTTATTCCAAAACCTGACAGAAGAAATCGACAACCGGGAAATTCTGTTTAAAGGAATTGAGCAATCGTATTATTATGAAGGATATAAAAGAGAATAGGAAGAATAAACGTCGAGTTTTCAATTTTTAAGTAATGATGAGAAAGTAACCATTAACGAGTAATCTGATGGCAAAAAAGAAAATCACTTTTTACAACCACCCGGGCGATCCGCACAAAGACCAGATTCTGATGGCAGTTGACTGGACTCCACGCCAGATTCTGGAATACCATGAAGCGTATAAGGCATGGCACACCAAGGCATTCGGAGAAACAGAAAAGCAGCGATTAACGAAAGGTAAAAAGATCGTGATATGGGATATGGAGTATTACAACAGGGAGCCCAGAGAGTATGTTGTTAAAAAGAAAGAGTCCTGATTTCAACCAAACAGAAACTATCTAACCAGTGGATAATCGAAAGGAAATAATCAAAATTTGCCTCAGAATTAGTAAGTCAATAATTCTCATTATTGGATTCACATCCAGTATATCCGCCCAATCCACCCTATCCTTACAGGAAGCACTCCGCATCGGACTGGAAAACAACTTTGATATCCGCATTGCGAAGAACGATGCCGAATTCGCCAAAGCTGCCAATACCTACGGAACCGCTGGTTTTCTGCCGACGGTTTCTGCAACCGGTTCCCGCAATTTTCAGTGGAACGACATCAGCCAGAAATTTGCTTCCGGACTGGAAGTAAACCGTCCGGGTGTGGCGACCAATTCCACCAATCTGGGTGTGGCGGCGAACTGGGTGTTTTTCGATGGTGGCAAAATGTTCATCACCAAAAAGAAACAGGATGCCCAGCAATCAGCTGCCGACATCCGGATTCAGAACCAGATTCTCAACTTCAGCGACACACTGTCGGCCGCTTATTACCAGCTGGTGCTTTCCCGACTGGATCTGGAAGTGAGTCGCCAGGATGAAAACCGGACGGCCGAACGACTGAAAATCGCCTCCGAACAATTCCGGATTGGAACCCGTCCGAAATCCGATCAGCTCATCGCTCAGATCGACCTCAACACCATCCGCAACCGTATCCAAAACCAGCAGCAGCAGATTGAAATACGGAAAGGAGCCTTCAACCAGTTGCTGGGTCGTGATCCGGAAGTTGGCTTTGAAGTGGTTGACACTGTCGGAACAGTAAAGGGCTACGATTTCAGTCAGCTCAAAGCCAAAGTACTAGGCGAAAACCTGCAGCTCAAATACCAGCGACAGAATCTGGAAGTGACGAAACTGGGCATCAAAGAAATCAAATCGAGGGGCCTTCCGCAGGTAAGTCTAAACACTGCCTACAATTTCGGCCGCACCCGTTCGCAGGCCGGTTTTGCTTTGTACAACCAAAGTCTGGGGCCCAATATTGGCATCAGTGCAGCCATTCCGATTTTCACTGGAACATCCGTAAACCGGTTGGTGAAACTGGCCAATCTGGATCTGGAAACCCGCAACCTTCAACTAAAACTGGCCGAAAGCCGGCTGTTGTCCCAATTGTGGCGGGCCTTAAAAACGCTGGACCTTCATCTGGAAAGTGCGGAGATCGAAAAACAAAACATTGCCCTGGCGACAGAAAACAATCAGATTGTACAAGGACGGTTTCGTTTGGGACAGGCAACAAGTCTGGAACTGAAAGATGCCGAATTCCAACTGAGCAATGCACAAAGCCGGTTGTTGCAGGCGAAGTTCAATGCGAAAATTGCCGAGAATCAGGTTCTGCGACTGAGTGCTGAACTTAAATTGTAAACAGGAAACGGGAGGGGAATAAACAAAAAATGGCAGGCTAATATCGCACCGCTCAACCTTCTACCCTTGCTGCATTCCTGCCCTGGGGGAGTCGAAAGGAGCTGGTCGTACCAGACTGCCGGTGCAAAACTAAGATAATTCCATCCTCCTTTCTACTTTTGCACCCCAAGTTTTTTCTATCCTCCTGAAAGCCTTACGCTTAAATTTGAAAAAAATCTGTTTGCTCCACGAAAAACCCCATTCTGAACCAAAATGAAGCGGTTTTTCGAACTCTTTTATCTCTACTTCGGCTTTTTTATTTTCGGCATCGCCATGCTGATCGTGTTCCCGATTGTGGGACTGGCACAGCTTCTGCCCTCACGGAAACTTCGGGAAACCATCAAACTCTGGTGCATGAAATTCTGGGCCTCGTCCTTTTACACATTTGGCATCTGGTTTTACCACAAAGGCACCATTGAGGCACAGGAACAATGGCCTAAAGGATCGCTCATCATTGTGGCCAACCACAATTCTCTGCTCGACACACCGGCTTTGTATTTAATGCTGAAACGGTTTGCCCTCCCGCTGGCCAAAATCGAACTGACCAAGGCTCCGGTTTTCGGGCATCTCTGTTCCTGGATTACCTTGGCCGTAGACCGGAAAAGTGCCGAGAGCCGTAAAAAAGCCATGACAGACATGACCCAATACCTGGCAGACGGTGGCTCACTGGTGATTTTCCCGGAAGGAAAAACCAATAAGTCTGACAAACCCCTTCAACCATTTGAGCCGGGGGCCTTCCGCTTAAGTTTTGAATCGGGTGTTCCTCTGGTTCCGGTTCTGGTCCGCAATTCACGCTATTGTCTGGCGGCCACCAAACCGATGACGCTCCGTCCCGGAATTGTGACCACCGAGCCCGGACCTGTTTTCAATCCGGCACAATATCCGGACGCACTGTCCTTTCAAAAGGCAGTGGTGAACTGGTACGAAGTGAAACTGGGAATGGCCTGTTAATATTTTCGTATTGCAATTATTGCGAAAAATGTGAGCACCTTTTGTGTGAAACATTTTGTGTTATTATTTTAAAACACCTTTTTTTCAACACATCTGACTCAAAAAAAATCCGCCTTGCCAGCGGATTCATTTTCTATCCTTTCGCCAGAATCATCCGGCTTATCTTTTCATCCAGAGCCAGTTGTTCTTTCAAAGCATCGAGTCCGGCAAATTTCATCTCTTCCCGGATCGGACTCACAAACTCCAGTGTGAGTGTCTTGCCATACAAATCTCCTTCAAAGTCAAATAGGTGCGATTCTATTTTGTGATGGAGGCCGTCAACCGTCGGACGGAATCCAATGTTGGTCATTGAACCATATTTCTTCCCGTCGACTATCGCCCATGTCGCGTAAACTCCGTCTGCCGGAACAAGTTTACTGG
>DAIOVD010000270.1:0-3831 GCA_036759185.1 Catalimonadaceae bacterium
AGTCGCATTGGAAGCACAGACAGTCTGGTTGTTTCCTGCGTTGGCAGTGGTTGGAGGTAGATTCCGGATCACATCCACGGTATCGGTTTCTGCTGCACAGCCGGGTACAGTCACAGAATATACGTAACGGTTTAAACCGGCGGTTAAAGAAAAGAAAGTAGGAGTGGCAGTATTTGCATTGAAAGTAGAGGAAGTTCCGGCGATTTGTGTCCAGGAAGTTCCAACACCATCGATGGCCGGATCAACTCCGTTCAATTGTACAAACGTTGTGCAGATTACCTGATCGGTTCCCGCCTGAGCAAGGATTGGTGTATTCCGGAAAATGGTGATCTCTGCAAATCGATCAGCACATGGCGGATTCGAAACCGTCCAGCGGAAGACATTCGCACCGATACCCAGATTGGTTACCTGGGTTGAATTGGAGGAAGGATTCAGGATGGTTCCCTGACCTGAAATACGCGTCCACTTTCCTGTTCCAACAGATGGATTGTTACCTGTGATGGTGGTTGAAGAGGAGCAAACGGTCTGATCGGCTCCGGTTGTGGCCCTGCCAGGTTGAATTTTACGGTCGACATCAACTGTATCTCTTGAAACCGGACAACCAGGCTCTGAAATCGAGTACACAAAGCGGTTAATTCCAGAAGCAAGTCCGGCAACCTGTGTTTGGATAGACTGGGTGTTGAAAATTGAACCCGTTCCGGCAATCTGTGTCCAGCTTTTTGAAATGCCTTCATCATTTGGGTCGTTCCCAACCAGCAAAACCGTATCCTGGCAGATGGTTTGATCGATTCCCGCATTGGCGATCACCGGATTCAAACGAAGCACATTCACATCATCAGATGAAGGAAAGCAAGGAGGATTTGAAATCGTCCATCGGAAGCTGTTAAGTCCCAAACCTAGATTGGTTACAGTTGTGTTCGGATCGGTGTCATTGGTGAAATTCCCACTGCCGGAAATTACGGTCCATTTTCCGGTACCAACAGTTGGTGTATTAGCTGTTAGACTAGTGAAAGTGGCGCCGCAAACAGTCTGATTGAGACCTGCATTTGCGAATGTTGGATTTTGTTTGACTTCAATCGTCACAGTGTCAGAAGCGGGAGGACAATTTCCGCCTGTAACCCTCCATATATATCGGTTAATCCCGATTGACGGACCAAACACCAGCGAATTTGCTCCTTGTTGATTTGTGAATGATCCGCTTCCTTCAAGGACGGTCCAGAATCCGGAACCAACCGTTGGCGGAGTTGCATTCAGAAAAACCATTGTGGTACAAACTACCTGGTCTGTTCCGGCATTGGCAGAAAGGAATATGAAGTTCACATCTACGGTGTCTGAAAATGTTCCGCAAGGTCCTGTCACGGTCCAGATAAATGAGTTGATACCCGGTTTGAGATTGGTGACCACCGAGTTTGTATCGTGAGGATTTGCGATCAATCCTTCACCCGTCAGGCCAGTACCTGTGCGGACGGTCCATGTTCCACTGTGGCTTGGTCCGGGATAGCGGGCATCCAATTGAACGGAAGGTGCACATACCTCGATATCCACACCGGCATTCACAATTGGGTTGCGGTAAATCCGAAGGGTGTATTCTTCAATTTCTCCGAATGGTATTGACAAATTGTTCGCACAAGGATCATCCGGATTTCCGTTCCCGAAAGCACTGGAATAAATGGCGATCCGCATCGGATAAACTCCTTCCTCAATTGAAGAAGGGAATACCAGGTTGATGTTGGTGGTGGCAGAGGCAAGAGAACTTCCGGAATGCAGGATTTCACCTGGGTCTCCGAAGCTGCCGTTCCGGTTCAGATCCACCCAAACCATCCGCTGATATGAATTTATGCTGCTGCTGATGGTCAGTTTCAGGCGTCCAAAAACGATGCGGGTTCCTCCCAGACACAAATGGGCTGTGTCTTTTCTGAAATCCTCGTATGCTCCGCCCAACGGATCGAAGGTGCTCGTACGGTCCAGATCCGACAAGCTTACGTTGGAAATATAGGTTCCATCGGAAAGATTCGTGAATGATATGGGAGAATGGCAACGGACATTGATTGATACGGTATCCGAATACTTCGGAGCACAAAGTCCGTCGGTCACTTTTGCACGGAAAAAGTATTTGGTGTCGTTTGTTGTTTTGGGGATAAACGTAGCAACATCGGTGGTCAGCGATGGATCAGGCACAAACGTGATGCCATCAGTTGAATACTCCCAGACCAGGCTTCCGGAATGGCCGGTGACTCCCAGTTGCACACTGCCATTGCTTAAGACATCACCTGTGAGCGGAGAAATGATTTTTGCAGGCCCAACAAGCGGATTGCAAAAGGTGTTGACCACACATATATTGAATCCCACATTGCCGGAACCGTTTCCTGCATGGTAAACCCGGATGTAATAGGTTTGTCCGGGATTGAGGCCTGTGAGGTTCATTGTTTCCAGACTGGTCCCATTCGTTGGTGCTGTGTTCACGCAATTGATAAATGAGGCAGGATTGCAGTTGCCATACAGTTCAATCACCGGATTGAAAGTGAAAAAGGCAGTTCCTGTGAACAAAGTCTGAGTCACATTGATCTCTGCCTGGGAAGAAGGAGCAGTGAAAGTGAACCAGACGTCGTCATCTCCCAAACCCGAACAATCGGTGTACAAGTCATCCTGGGTTGCATTGAAAGTGTTCCGGCTGATGAAGTTACAGGTGGATCCTACCTGCAACTGAACCGGATTGGAACAATCATCATTGGAAGGCCGTCCGTGGAATTTATGGCAAATGGAAAATGTTCCCTCTCCACCATTCCAGCCATACACCCGAACCAGGTAGGTTTTGCCTGGTATCAGATCGCCCGGACTCAGGATTTCAAGGCCGGTTCCACCGACATCGGTACATTGTGAATACCCGTTCAGACTGCATTCATCCAGAATCTGAACCACGGCATCCAGTGCACCTTGTCCATTCACAAGTATGGAATCCGTTGGGTTAAATGCGGTGAATGAAAACCAGACATCATTAACCGCAGAGGATAAAAATCCTCCACAAACACTGGCGGGAAGACTTTGTGTGGCTCCCGCCGTAGTAGCGGAAATTGGTTGACAGGATGTTCTGCCTGTCAGTGGAATCGGGTTGCTGCAATCGTCATTGCTGATGGCATTTTTGTTTCGCAAACAGATGTTGAAAAATCCACGGTACGAATCGAAACTAAATACCCGGACGCGATATGTATTTCCAGCGGTCAGTGTTCCGGAAGGAAAAATGAGTGTTTCGGATCCTCCGGTGGTGGTGGCATCCGAGCAACCGATCCGGGCGGGTTGTGTGATCGATGCACAGGCGCCAAAAGCCTCAATGACGGGATCAAAAGATCCGATTCCAGTCACCGTAACAGTGTCACCGGTTCCTTCCGCAACGAAAGAGTACCATACTTCATCGTCAGAACTGGTGGATAAGAATCCGGAACAATTGGTGGTAGTGAATGAAGAATTCGCACCCATGGTGGTGCCTGATGTTGTTTTAGCGCAGTTGCGTGAAGGACTGAGTAATGTAGCAGATGCACAGTTATCGTTCGATGGAGCGGCAAAACTTAGACCGATATCAGGCCAGTTGGTAGAAGTGGTGCCGGTAAGGCTTAGGTTACTGGATGCGTACAATTTGTTTTGTGTTGTGCCGGATGTCAGTGTTGAAGCAAGAGTGAAAGATTCGTTCGTAGTCGTAGTAAAGCTCAGATCAACAATCAGTTGAAACGCCGGATCATAGGAAAAACTGGTAATATCAATGGAAAACCATGTATCGGCCGCCCCTGCAGGGGAAGTCCAGCCAGTTGTGGAAAATACAGTTGAAAGCCCGGTGTT
>DAIOVD010000271.1:0-3815 GCA_036759185.1 Catalimonadaceae bacterium
CCTTCATTTCGGGAACGGTCGCACTCAAGACGGCCATGTTTTTGTTTCCATCTGCCTGACCGTTGAATTTTACAATCTATACCCGGAAATGTGAAATATGTCTGGCAGGTATTGTTTCCACCTTTGGCCGTTAACAAAAACCATGGGTATGGTTTTACGAATGTTAATGCAATCATCAGAAAACCAATACAGAAAATGAAAACCAAATTGACAAACGCATTTACGTTGATGCTCCTGCTGGCCATGTGCTTCACAACCGTAAGCACAAATGCTCAGACCAAACGAAAATCAGCATCGATGAAAGATTGTTGCATGATGAAGGATGGCAAAATGATGGTAATGAAGGATGGTAAACTGATGACGATGGTCTCGGACATGACCATGAAAAACGGAACGGTTTGCATGGTCAATGGGGAATGTATGATGAAAGATGGGAGAACCATGATGATGAAGGAGGGGGAATGTATGGACATGTCGGGCAATTTGAATAATTGTACTACGGTTACAACCCGCACCAAAAAAACAACCAAAAAGACAACCAAAACCGTGACCCATTAAGAGTACTGAAGGCAAAAGCCAATCGGTTCATTCAGTTGGTCACTGCCCGAAAGGTAGTTCTGACGAAAGCTTCTCCGCAACCATAAATTCCGAAGAAATCAACATCGAAAAGCCGGTCCAATTCCTGGGCCGGTTTTTTTTATTATATCCCTTTCATACCGATATTTAATAAGCCTCTGATGACCCGGATTTTCCAGAATGTGTTTGTAGCCTAAGCGCCCACCTCCCGGAAGTTGGTTGAACTTTCAGATGTTTTTTGGCTGAATTTCGTTTCAACGTAACGTCCTTTGGATTTCATAATAGATTGGAAATCATATCAATCCCATCTTTTCCCGTCAATCCCTAAAACAAGGGATATGCCGTCAGATCAACCGGTTTTTTTTTGCCGTCATGATTGCCTCGGTGACGGAATGCACCTGCAGCTTTTCGTAGATTTTCTTTACGTGCGTGTTCACTGTAAAGTAGCTGATGCCCAGTTGGTCGGCAATCATTTTGTGGCTGTTTCCTTTGGAAAGAAGTGTGAGCACTTCGTGTTCGCGGGTGGTGATGGCAAAGTCTTCTGGTGCCTTCGACTGATCGAAATGTCGCATCACCCTGAGTGCAACAGAAGGCGACAAAAACGCACCACCATTGAGCACGTCGTTTATGCTTTGCAGAATTTTATCAGCACTGGTGTTTTTGAGAATATAGCCATCGGCACCAGCCTGCAGACAAGCGAAAATCTTCTCGTCGTCTTCAAAAACTGTCTGCATAATCACCTTGATCTCCGGATAATTCCGCTTGATCAGACCTACACCTGCGATGCCATCTACATTTGGCATGCCAATGTCCATTAAAACGATATCTGGGTGGATTGCCTCAATGTTTTCCAGAACATGGCTGCAATCGGGAAAGCTTCCTACAAATTGAATTTTGGAATCGAGCAACATCAGGGCTTCCAGACTGTCTCTTCGTTGTGCGTTGTCGTCAAAAATGGCTATTCGGATCATGAATGTAAAACAACAGCGGTTGTATGGTTTTGCCAATCCCTACTTCGGGTGAGGCAAAGAAACCAAAATCCGGCAACCATTCCCCGGAGATGTTTCGATCCGGATGCGGCCGCCCAGCTCTTCGGCTCTTTTTTTCATGGTGCCCAGACCGTTTCCCTGCCGGTGTTGCTCCATGTCAAATCCGGTTCCGTCATCGGCAATCACCAGTTGAATTCCGGTTTCTACTTTCTCAATTGAAACAACCACATGACGGGCCCCGCTGTATTTGGCAATGTTGTGCAGGGCTTCTTTCATTAGAAGAAGAGCGTTTTTGCGGCTTTCGACTGTGTGAAACAATTCATCGGGTGATGGGCTCATCCGGAACCCGATTTCAATGCCTTTTGGTTCCAGAAGTTCCACTGCAAAATTCTTCAGCCTCGATTCCATACTGAAACCGGGTTGCTCGGCTTTCATTGCCCAGACAATGTCACTGAGACTGTTGATTGTACTCTGACTGTTCCGGTTGATCTGCTGAAGTACCTGCCGCGTCTTTTCCGGATTGTTGTCCATCATTTTTTCGGCCACGCTGCTGAAGAGCTGAATACTGGACAGCGAAGAACCCACATCATCATGAAGATCCGCCACAATCCGTTCCCGTTCCCGCAAAACAGCTCTCTGTTTTTCCAGAATCAATCGTTGTCTTTCCACTTGTGTACGAATGATCTGCCGGATGACCAGGTACACAATCAGAACCACGAACAAAGAAAACAGTATCCGGAAAGTCCATGTCCGGAACCAGAACTGCTGCACATGAACATAGAGTTTCCGCGTTTTGGAAGACCAGATGCCATCGGAGTTGGCTGCCTGGATTTCCAGAACATAATCGCCTGCCGGCACATTGGTGTATCGGATGTTCCCGGGGTTGCCGGTCGAAATCCAGTTTTTGTCGTAGTTGGTAAGACGGTATCGCATCCGGCAATTCAGCGGATTGCTGTGTTCGATGGCAGTAAATGCGAATTCCAGAATATTGCTTCCGGGCGCCACTTCAAGGACGGCATCCGGGGATTCAAAACCAAAGGGATTCAGAAGACTATCTGTTTTGATTGTCGTAAAGACAATGGCAGGAGTGAGGCGGTTGAGATGGTATTTTTCCGGATGGATCACATTGAGTCCGTTCACACCTCCGAAAATCAGCCGGCCGTCTCTTGTTTTCAGAGCGACATGGGTATTGAATTCGCTTTCCTGGATTCCGTCCTCTTCGGTGAAATGATTCCAGTGACGGGATGCCAGATCGAGCACGCTGATTCCTTGCCCGGTTCCCATCCAGAGATGGCCATAATCGTCGGCGCAAAGGCTATAAATCATCCGGCTGGGAAGGCCATCCTTTTTGTCGTACAGCCTGCGGTACTTAAGGTGTTTGTTGTCAAATTCATAGAGTCCGATGTTGGTGGCAATCCAGACAGTGGAATCATTGGTTTGTTCGAAATGCTTCACATCAAATGCCGCATGAAAGGATCGGATCACCTCATACTTTCCGTTCCGGAACTGAATCACTTCGAATCCCCTGGTGTTGGTACAATTGTAGAGATAGCCTTGCTTATCCTCATACGTACAGGTGGTTAAATCGGTAAATGGGTTGAGTCCAGGCAGCGGTGATATCAATTCCGATTTTGAGGTGAAAGTCCGGATTCCGTCGTAATAACCACCCAGAAAATCACCATTCTTTCGTTTGAAAAATTGATAGAATTTTCGGTTGAACGTGTCCTCTTTCAGAATTGTCTTTTCATTTGTTTCCGGATCAAAACGGATCAGACGGCTGTCTCCTTCAATGTAAATTTTGTCCAGGTCGTCCAGAATGAAATCGGAGTTTTCAAATACCTTTCCAAATTGGTTGGATGGAAATTTCCGGATCAACTGCAGCCTGGAGTTGAGTTGAACGAGAACATTGGAAGGGGTCAGCATCCAGATATTCCCCTTGCTGTCTTCTCTGATTCCACGGATGACATTGCCGAATCCGGCTTTCTCCGACTCCGGCTGGTTCCAGATATGTTCCAGGTGAAAACGGTTCAGGTTGAATTTTGCCAGTCCTTTCCCCAGATAGCCCAGATAGACATTGTCGTTTTTGTCGATGTGGACTGCCATTACATTCTGCACAATTCCAGGTTCTTCTGGAAGCGATAAATCAAACGAACGGATCACCGAAAAGTCTGCAGGATTTATTTGCACCAGTTTTTGGTTGTCTAATCTCCAAAGTCTGTTTTTGAGGTCCCAGAATATGCTTTTTACGTT
>DAIOVD010000272.1:0-3815 GCA_036759185.1 Catalimonadaceae bacterium
GTGATTGGTTCTGAGCAAGGTAAGACCAGGCCTGTATTAATTATTAGTGAAGATTCAGTCAATCAAGTTCTTAATACTGTTAATGTTCTTCCAATCACTTCAAAAAAACAGGGAAGGATAATTTATCCGAATGAAGGCCTTCTTACTTCTTTTGATTCGGGATTACCCAATGAATCAATTGTTTTGTGCCATCAGATCAGAACTTTAGATAAAGTTCGGCTATCAAAAATATATGGCAAAGTTGAAGATCCGATAAAGCAATTTGAAATTGAAGATGCACTAACTTTCCAATTGGATTTAGGTTAATGTGATTTCATTAATAGCCATAAAACCGGAATCCCCATTCCGGTTTTTTTATGCCCAAACATCTAAATCTGGCAGTCGAGAGACCGCAACCGATTTCCTTTCTGACGGAATCGTCCGGTTATCCAAACACAATACTAATATTGCAGCCTTATTCCAGCCATGACCTCCGCTCAGTTTGAAACGCTTTTCTCGCAATGGTATGCCCCGCTTTGCCGGGTTGCCTACCGGATGGTGCGGGATAAAGACGCAGCGGAAGATCTGGTGCAGGAGGTTTTTGTAAAATACTGGGAGCGAAACCGGGACTTTAATGCCGATGAGCATCCCAAAGCCTACCTCTACAAAGCGGTCTATAATTCTTCCCTCAATTTCCTGACAGCGCAAAAACGGACGGTCCACACAGAATCGGAACGCTGGGAAGACTGGAAAAGTCCCGGACAAACCGATGGCCAGTTGCTGGCTCAGGATGTGGAAACGGCTGTCGAAAATGGCCTTTCCGATTTGCCTCCCGGCTGCAAAACCGTTTTCCTCATGAGCCGGAACGAAGAAATGACCTACACCGAAATTGCCGACAACCTCGGCATTTCCATCAAAACGGTGGAAGCCCAGATGAGCAAGGCACTGCGGATTCTGCGACAACACCTCCTGCCTTTTTTATCGGCTATTCTCTTGATTATCTGGACATCCATAAAAAATCTTTAAAAATTTCACAACCAACGTAAGGGTAAAAGCCACCGACATTGTTTTAGCATCCGATGAACGAATCCAACTACATGGAAAACATCAGTCCCGACATGCTCGAGACCATAATCCGCCACCTGCAAAAGGTCGCTTCTCAGCCGGACGAGAAGCAACTGGCCGCATGGCTGGAGGAGGATGCTCAGAACCTGGCCCGTTTTGAGGAAGTCAAACGCATGTGGTCGCTGACAACGCCGGTGGAAGGAGAATTTCATCCCGATGTCGACAGTGCCTGGAGGAAGGTGCAGGCGAAAATCAATCCGGAGACGCCGTCAATGGGAACCTCGGCCAATGGCAAGCAGGTTTTCTTCTCCCAACTGTTCATGAGTGCGGCCGCATCGCTGTTGTTGCTCATCGGATTTGGGTTTTTGCTTCGGGCTGCTTTTACAACGGACGGTGCCGAACATTCGCTGGCCACAACCAGTGAGATGCAGAAAGTGGTGTTACCCGACAGCAGCTACGTCTGGCTCAACCGAAACAGTCGTCTCACATGGACGGATTTTGAGGGTGATCGCCGGGAGGTAACGCTGGAAGGAGAAGCCTTTTTTGAGGTCACCCGCCGTCCGGAACAACCTTTCCGCATAACAGGCGGCAAGAGCGTGACGGAAGTGCTGGGAACATCTTTCCGGCTCAAAACCGAAAAAGGCCATCCCGATGTGCTGGAAGTGGTGACAGGAAAAGTAGCCTTCACACCGACAGCAAAACCTGAAAACCGGAAGGAATTTCTACCCGGTCAGAAAGGTGAAATCGGGGAAAATGGTGTGGTCGTGCCGTCTCAAAGCACCGATCCAAATGCCCTGGCCTGGAAAAAGAGGGAGCTTTCGTTCAGCAACACAGGACTGAAACAAGTCTGCGAATCATTGGAATCCTATTTTCATGTGCGGATCGATTTGAAAGATCCGGCCATTCAAAACTGTCATTTTACAGGCACCTTTGAAAAGCCCGAACTGAAAGATGTCATGCAGGTACTGTCGGTATCGGCTGGTCTCAAAGCGGAGCAAAAAGGGGAGACCTGGGAACTGTCGGGAGCAGGTTGCCCCTGACATCAGAAAATCATTTCAACATATTAAAATCATTAAAAATGAGGTCTTTAGAAATCCTTATTCTGTCCATCCTATGCCTTTTTTCGAAGGCAGCCCCGGCCCAGATTCTGGAAACCCGGGTGAGTTTTTCGTACCACAATGTCCGCCTTGCTTCGGCACTGGCTGATCTCCGGACCAAATACCACGTTGGTTTTTCCTACGCCAACAACCTGATTCCACTCGATAAAAAAGTGAGTGCGACGGTGAAGGACAAACCGCTCGGACTGGCACTCAACGACTTGTTTCAGGAAACAGGCGTCAGCTATGCACTGGTTGGTCAGCAAATCGTTTTAAAGAGAGGGACAGTCCGTCCCACCAAAACCAAGCCGGTTAAAAAACAAAACCTTCCCACTAAAACAGGGGCATCCAATCACCCCTCGGTTTCAGGAACGGATGCACCAATCGAAAGCGCTGCACCGGATTCGGATTCGACGGCTACGGCTTCTTTGCTTCCCGTTCCTGTTTTAACTGTGCAAAATCCGGACGGTCAGGTTCGCTCCGAAGAAGAACTTCGCAGGGATTACAAAAGCGAAGAACGGAACCTGATGAAAAACTACATGTCGCAAATGGATGTGGCGATGGATCAGCACGATTCGGTGATGACTTCGCAATTGAAGCAGGAATTCAAAAGGCTTAAGTCAAACCTTAAAAGTGAATTCAAGCAATTGAAAACATTTGTAAAGAAACAAAACTGGGACTCGCTGGTGCACTTATCAAAACGGGACAGCATCCATTGCACATCTCCGTTTCAGGTATCGGTAGTTCCACCCATCAGCACAAATGGTCGGGAGAATGAAAACTCAGTAAATATGCTGTCATACAATGTATTTATTGGCTATGCCCGTGGATTGGAAGGAGTCGAGGTTGGAGGAATCATGAATATTGAAAAGGAAAGTGTAAAAGGAGTTCAGGTTTCAGGGATGGCGAACATAGTACGGAAAGATGTAGAAGGAGTACAGGTGGCCGGATCGCTCAATGTAAACACAGGTCATCTGGAAGGCGTACAGGTGGCAGGGACGCTGAACATCTCCGGGAGTGACAGCAGCAATGCAGTACAGGTGGCAGGATTCGGGAATCTCCACAAAGGTGACTTTTTTGGTACCCAGGTCGCAGGTTTTCTGAACTACAACGGGGGGTATGTAATCGGGCCACAGGTGGCAGGATTTCTCAACGTAGCAAAAGGTCCGGTTGCGGGCGTTCAGGTAGCGGGCTTTATGAACACCAATTCCGGGAACATGCGGGGTGTTCAGGTGGCAGGTTTTATGAACGACGTCCAGAAAAATACCATCGGTTCACAGATCGCCGGATTTATGAATGTGAACCAGGGAAACATTCAGGGTGTGCAGGTGGCGGGTTTCTTAAACCGTGCCCGAAAGGTGCAGGGAAGCCAGATCGGGGTATTCAATTTTGCCGACAGTGTATCCGGCGTGCAGATCGGGATTTTCAACTTTTGTAAAAGCGGATACCGTCGCCTCGAGTTTTTTACGGCCGAACGCATGAAAGGAAACGTCACCTTCAAAATGGGGACGAAGAAATTCTACAATATTTTCGCTGCCAGCATTCAATCCGATTTGCCAAAGGCGGCCTGGAGCTATGGTTTTGGGGTGGGGTCTGAATTCCGTCTGGGAAATCACTTCGACATGAACCTCGATCTGGTCTGCAACCAGGTGCAGGAAAACACCAAAGCCTGGA
>DAIOVD010000273.1:0-3802 GCA_036759185.1 Catalimonadaceae bacterium
CAATCGAACACCGGAATTCCTGATTGGCTGAATCGCTCTTTGGAACGGCATTACCCATTTGCACATTCAGATGGTTTTGCAAGGCGGGAATTGTTGAAACTGCACTGTGGTTGCCGCTGTAATCCAGGTCAAGCACGTCACTTTTAATCACCATCGAATGAACTCCAGCTTCATTTTTTAAGGTCGCCACCAGCGAATCCATTTCTATTTTCTGTCCTTCCTTAACCACCATCAGATTTTTGAGGCTCAGCTTTCCCGTCATCTTCTCCGGGTCAAAATTCTGCACATCCGCATTCATTTGCCCCGATGCCTGCAGGTCTTCGTTGTATAACCGAAGTGCCTGAAGATTGGCGTTGTACAAAGTCAGACCGATTTGGGCATGGGCAGAATCTTTTTTCAGTGAAGCATTTCCCGTCAAGGTTAGAAACAGGTTTGTATCATGGATGGAAACGGTTGCTTCGTACAAACTCCGGTTGGCCCGGGCTGTAAATGTTGCGTTCCTGTAGGTGTATTCTTTTGTTTCCAGACTGTTGATTTCTCCTTCAATCTGAGCCGAAATCTTTTGGGGATCAAAGGATTTACCCTTTACATCAAACGAACCTGAAACCCTTCCCAGCGAAGGTTCCTGTTTCAGAATGCGGCCGGCATTGAATTTTCGCAGCACCAGGTGAGACGAATACGTTGGCTCCCGGGATTCGGTCGACAGGGCGGCCACTACATCGGCATCTCCATCCGAACCGGAGATGTGCAGATCCGTCGTCCAGTTTTTTATCCGGCCTTTGGCGATTCCCCGAACGGAAAAACGATCCGGAATCCGGACGGAATTCGGAAGCATGTCCGCTGGTAGCAATTGGTTCAGGTCGCTGCGGGAACTCACCAATTTGTTGAGGCGTAGATTGAAGCTAAGCCGGTTTGGATCAGGCAGTCCTTTCAACTGACCATTCAGAGAAATCCGGGTGTTGGTTGCCGTTTGTACGTCCAGTTTTTGCACCCGTAAATTGCTGACTAAGCCATCCACGATACCGTCCGTAAGAATGACCTGATCTTTGTTTTTTTGAATGATCGGTTGCATGATCAGGTCGGGTGCAAATTGCAGCACATCCTTCATACTGATCCGGCAGCTGTCCAGATTGGCATGCATTTCCAGTTTGCCGATCTGGGTTGACAGGGACGAAATGGAAGGGTAGGCGATGGCGAGCTGGGCTGAAATCCGGGATTTGTCCGTCTGAACAAACAGGTTTTCCAACCGGGCATGTGTGGAATCGTATTCAAACCGGGTTTCAAATTTTTCCAGTTTCAGGCCGCAGCGTTCCAAAAGAGAAAGTTGCTGAATTTGTCCCTGAATGATTTGCGGAGTGTATCTGAGATTCTTTGCTGTGAGATGCAACTGATCCAGATCCAGATGGTTGTAGTCGATTCCGGAATTCAACTCCGGCGCATTGCTGATCTCGTATTGGAAATGGTTTTTGTCGAGATCCAGATGGGCAATGCTTGCTTTCCACTGGTTTTGGGATGAGGAATTCGTCTGGGCTGATTTCGGATTCTGAGGTTTATCCTGCATCGAAATCCGGATGTCGGACTGGTGAATGAGGACGGTTTTCAGTTCAATGTTTTCTTTGTTGAGGTCGATGGTTTTGGGTTCAATCGAAATCTGACCAATCTGAAAATCGAAGAAGGAAGAATCGGGAAGATTGTGAAATCCGAAGTTGACGGCTTTCAGATTGATTTTACGAAGAGCCAGTTCGGGAAGCAGAGAATTGGATGTCGGCTCATCCGGATTTGTATCGGTTTTCCGGATGTGGAAGAAACCCGTTGAATTGGAAAGCATCAGTTCATCCCCTTTAAACCGCAAATTTTGGAAGTCCGTTTCCTCCATCTTCAGCGACAATTCCCCCAATTGTGCGTTCGCCAGCATTCCGGTGACGGCATCGTCATAGACCAGACGGATATCTTTTAGCAGGATGGAATTGAGTGCAATTTTCAGTGGTTTGGAATTCGAATCGGGCTGTGTTTCCAGCTGTTTTTGTTTTGGGCCGGCAAATGCCTTCAGGATGAAATCAAAGTTGAAACTGCTGTCCGGAAGGGTGCGGATGATGTTGGCACGGACCCCTTCGAGTGAGAAATTGCCCACCGATAATTTTCCATCCAGCAAATCCAGCATGGCAAGATCGGTTTCCAGTTTCCGGACGTAAATCAACGTATCCCTGTTCAGGTCTTCTGCATACAGACCTTCCAGCACAATCTTCGAGGGAAACTGAATGTACAGCCGTTGAATTGTACATACGGACTTGATTTTCTCACTCAGGTAACCAGTTGCTTTGTCGGCGCCAAACTGCTGAACCTGTGGAACTTGAAACAAAAGAACGATTGCCAGAAGCAGAAAAAGAATTCCACCCAACCCAATGAGAACAATTCTACCTACCGTAAGCGCAATTCGTTTCAAATGGGATCGTATTAGGGGAAAAGTCGGTTGAGATTGAGAAAAGGACGATTACAGAAAACTTCTCATTCAACAAAGATGGGGCACTTTTCTTAATTTGATCCGGTCACGTTCCGGTTATTTGGAAAGTAAACCCGAGATCAACTTACGAAAAAAAAACTGTGACAGATTTCCGAATATTTTCCGCACCAAACCAGGGGAGGAGCCTGTCACCATCCGCTTAATCACATAGCCGGATATCCAACCCAGTCCGACTTGTAAAAGTTTTAATTTTATGTGGGGCGTGTTTCGGATTTCATCTGTGAAGTGGTGAAGCAGGTTTGCCGGTTTTGCGTTTTCATATAGTTCACCTGCCTGGTGTTTCAGCAGGCTCAATTCCAATTGTTGCCGTTGCTCCAGAAGGAGAATCACCTCCTGTAGTGCGTCTGTTTCGTTCGTTTTCATTCGGGTTTGGCAGGAAGCAATAGTCGGATGATCGAATTGCTGATGGGTTTTTTAATCCACGAATCCCGTAGAAGGAACAAAACCAAAATAAGAAATGAGTAAGCAAGGCCCAATGCGAGGAACCCGTACATCGGTGCGCCCAAAACTGCTCCCAACCACAAAGCCAGACTTATGCTCAGCACCATAAATGTGAACAGGATTCCGATTGAAAAAAATAAGCCAACGATCAGAGAGGAAGCAACTTCGGAGGAAAGGTGAATGGCTTTTAGCTTGAAAAGCTCAATGGTTGTGTGGACATACGAATCCGCTTTTTCAAACAGCTCCTCTACCGGGGATTCATGGTTCTGATCTTCCATCTGAATCATTTCAGTATTCAGACCACTTTATTCGAAATTTCGTGCTTCAGGTCCTCATACTGATTTTTTCGTTTCTCAATGAATTTGTCGACGTCTTTGGATGCCTCGTCCCGAATGTCCATGGCGTTTGCGACCAGGGCATCGACCTGATCTTTGAGAGAATCTGTATAGTCCTGCCAATTGCGGAGAATGGAGTTCCGGATTTCGGAGCCTTTGTCCGGTGCGAACAAAATACCAGCGGCTGCTCCTAAAGCAAAACCGGTGAGTACACCAAGAAGAATCTGACCTGATTTCATAAGTAGTAAGTGAACGTGATGATAGAGCAAAACTGCAAACTCAAAGAGTGGAAGGCATTACACATTCTATGAAAAGGGTTACAAGATTTAAATGGCAGGCCGGTATTCGGGCTTACCGGTGAAATTTGGTTCTGACGTCTTCGGTCAAAATGTGTTTACAGTTTGATTGTCAGGGGATCAAAAAACAATTTGTGATGTTTTTGAGAAAAAAAGGAAAAAGATTACAGTCGTTGTGATGTTTTTGAGAAAAAAGTAAAAAAGATTAC
>DAIOVD010000274.1:0-3709 GCA_036759185.1 Catalimonadaceae bacterium
AAAATGATCAGGATTTAGTAATCAAAAACGGTCAACGTTTTTTAGGCATGAACATACTGATTACTAACTACTGATTACTAACTACTGATTACTAACTACTGATTACTGGCTACTGATTACTAACTACTGATTACTTACTACTGATTACTAACTACTGATTACTTACTACTGATTATTAACTACTTACTACTAATTGCTTCTTCCCTGATTCCAAACACAGCCTTCAACATTGAAACAATTGTGGTCGAAAGAATGGCCCCGGAAAAAGCAAGGAACATATCTTTCTGTGCATCCCAGATATCACCCTGGGTGCCCAGGTAGGCATCCCCCTGCTCCGTAAAAAATACATCGGCCACAGCCCATTCAATGAGTTCATAAAATCCGCTCACCGACAAAGTAATCTCAATCGGCAAAACCCACGCCACCATAATCGGAAAGCGAAGCCACTTCAGAAACAATTCCCGCATCGGGTAGGCAAGTAAAAAGCCAAAGCTGAAATGCACAATTCGGTCATAGTGATTGCGTTGGGTATGAAAAACATCCTGAAGCCAATACCCGAACGGATTGTCGGCATAGGTGTATTTGGAGCCATACACATGCAGACAGAGATACACACAAATCAGCAGGTAGGTGAGGTCACTGAACTGAAACCGGCGAAACGTCGTCACCAGAAAAATCAGGAAAAGGATGGTGAGCACGTTCTCCATGATCCAGTTGCTCATGTTGGTTGTTCCCAGAAACGTACTGAGCCAGACTCCCGAAAATACAGCGACAAACGACCAGAGCCAGATATTCCGGCTGAAAGGAGTTTTGTATTTTGAAATGGCAACAGTGAAAGGCATGTTGTATTGGACAGAGGATAGAATGGCAGGCTGTCTGTTTGCCGGCAAGAAACAGAAAACGAAATAAAATTGTATGTTTTTCAACCAGATGATTCACCCTGGTCCGATCTCCGTTTTCCAATTTAGATCCGGTTTTTCCGGGTGGGGAATTTGCAATTTCAGATCGTAGTGTTGTTTCCGTACTGATTGATTTATTTGCCATCTGTTTCAATCGTATGCAGATGTTTAAGACCAACCGGCCCTCTTTTTTTCTGGTTTTATTTACCTTTCTCTTTGCCGGTTCAGGCTTGGTTTTTGCCCAAACGGACACACTTTGGGTAGAAGTTTCAGGGAAAATTTTGTCAACAAACGGGCAGACAAAGGTCCCGGTTGGACTCTTCGGTGTGAATGCCGGAAGTTTTACCGGTTTCAGTCCCCAGAAAATTCGGGAGTGGGGAATTGAATCAGCCCGGGTTCTTCAGCCTCAACCAACAGGTTTGTCTTACGATCCGCCATTGCCCATCGCTCAGGTGGTCGATGGCTGGTATGATGCCTGGACCCCACCGCTCAATGTGGAAAATCCTCTTTCCTGGAAATCTCCGTTGTATCAGAAAGCCAGTCAGTACGTTGCCTCACTCAATGGATTGAACCGGGAAGTCATCCTCGAATTCTGGAACCAACCATCTCTGAACTGGGCTTTCAAGCCAGGCGTCTGTACGGACCCAGCCTTTTACGATACCACCGGACGGTACGAAGGTGGTCCGGTCCGATTAAAAGGGATGGCAACTCCCGAGCCTTTTCTCAAATGGAAAAATACCCTTTGGTATTCCTCCCCGAACTGGGCGTCCAACCGGGTTGGGGTTTACAAAGCCATATCCTCAGCCTGGGATCAGCAGATGGCACTTCTTGGAATTCCTTTTCCTGGCTTAACAGGTGTGCTGAATGCGGGTGAGACCTACTATCCGGGAACCAACCAGGAATTTTCCGTCATCAGCACTCTTCGCCCGGTAGACACCACCCAATTGTCGTATTATTCATCTTTACAAAACCAAAAGTATTACAGCGAAATGTTCCGGACTCTTGCTGATACAATACACCTTTTAAAGCCCGGAATGATCGTATCTGCCGGTTGGGGAATAGAACCCCATAAAGACAACTGGACCACGTGGAAAAGTTTGTTTAAGCCTTTGATTGATCAGAATGTGAGCCGGCTGGATGCCATTCATGAACAGCACCGTGATCTGGATACCCGGATCATTGCAGCAGGATATGAAGTGATGAATGCCTACACTCAAACACGGTACGGGAAGAAACTTACGTTTCTGGCCACCGAAACAGAAGGATATCTGGATCCGCAAAGACCGAACCGTGCCACACTTACGTCCGGAAATGTCACACAGAGAAGGAAGGCATACAATTCATTTACATACCACACCAAAGACATTCTGTATATGCTGGGGAATTGCCCTGACAAGGTATTGGGCAGGGCCATCCATGAACCTCAAAATACCAACGACGGAGCTCGTTTTGCTTTACAAAATCTCAAAACTCTTCGTGGAAATATACTTGAGATTCAGAGTTCGGGCCCCAACCTTAGCCCGGTCGCAACTCTTTCCGGAGATACATTGCTTACCGTTGTCTGTTTCAATCAGTACCCCAAACCGAAAAAAATGGGAATCCGGGTGACGGCACCGGCAGGTCTGTCGTTTGAAAGTGGCATTACGCAACTGGTGGATACGTCCGAAATTTCAGATACACTTGGTTTTCGGGCAGATCCGGTAGAAGTTACCCCCCAACTGGTGGTGGCCGGAGCCTATATTGATCCCTTACAAACCATCACCTGGAAATTCAGGATGGTGGGAACTGCTGCTTTGACAGATACGGTAAAGGTGCGTCAGTTTTTCTGTGACTCCCTCCTCACCCATGTAAAAGCCGATACATCGATCAATTTTCAATTATCTGTGCCGCCATCGGTTCTTGCCGGGTTTCCGA
Organism: Catalimonadaceae bacterium; assembly: GCA_036759185.1. Taxonomy (GTDB): domain Bacteria; phylum Bacteroidota; class Bacteroidia; order Cytophagales; family Flexibacteraceae; genus CAMDMI01. Next base: position 2,814 of record DAIOVD010000274.1, read on the forward strand.
AAGCCCGTTTGAAATGCGTGATTATGAACGGGCCAGCTCCATTAGTGATGTTCAACGGGACACCATTATTCTATTTTCATACAGGTGATTCTTCTGAACAAAACCGGGGTGGAATATCCTACGCCAGTCTTCCTGACCAGCTGGTTACAGAAAATAATACCATTAGTGTGACCACGTTTGGAAACACAGCTGACGTCTGGTTGCTGAGTCTGGAAATGAGCAACACCACATTTATCAGCAAAATTGTTTCTCCACAGGCCGGGCAGCAAGTGCAACTGTTTCCAAATCCATGTGAGGAAGAAGTTCAAATCGCGTTTCCATCCGGATCCGGAAATGGAACGGTATCGTTGTTCAATATTCAAGGCAAGGAAGTTTTGTCAAAAAGGATTGATCGTGAAGAAAGCGGGAGAGGATTGGTTCGGTTGATGACAGAGAGACTTCGGGCAGGCTTGTACACCGGAAGAATATCGTTTGAGAACGGATCGATACCGTCCGTTTTTAAGCTGGTGAAGCAATAGGTTTAACCCGCGGCTTTTTTACCGGATATTGATGTCCGGCAGGCATTGTGTTTGTGTGTTTGTTTACAGGTGTTGTATCCATCATCAGATCCAGAATCCTTAAAAATATCATTATCAGGGCATTGGCAATCCGAATCATTTTTTACTTTTGATTTCCAAATTGCCGGAACCCTTATTTTTAAAGATGATGTCCCTGCCCCGATTCCTTTTTCTGGTTTTGATTTCAACTCTGTTTGAGTCGGAATCCCTGGCGCAGGGGAATTTTTCCACCCGGATTGTACAGTTGCCAGGAGTTCAGATGAAGGATTTTCAGGTGCACAATAAAAAGGTGTATTCGATGAACTATCCGGCCAGGGTGATGGTTCATTCAGACTCCGG
>DAIOVD010000275.1:0-3669 GCA_036759185.1 Catalimonadaceae bacterium
CTGCTTTAGATAAGTCTGCTTTACAAAAATTTCTAAAGCAACAACTTGTAAAGCAGATCTGCTTTAGATAAGTCTGCTTTACAAAAATTTCTAAAGCAACAACTTGTAAAGCAAACGCCTCAGTTAATTGAAACTGATGTGCTTTTATGGATTTTGTGCCTGTGGTTTTCAAACCACAGGATTTCTGTTTCAAATCGCCGGATCTGGCTTTCCACATCACTCCATTCTGCCTTTAAACACCTCCATATTCTTCTCCTCCGGAAAATTTGTCCTTTCGTACTCCGTAATATAGCCGTTCGTCTAAGGAATCCCTATTTGCGGACCAATTCAAAGGTTAAGCCACACATGAAACCTCTCAATGCCCTCACGAGGGCTGTTCTTCTCATCCCGGTTTTTCTTCTCACCGCCATTTTTTCCGGATTTTCCCAGACCAGTAAGGCAACTCTTTCGGGTTACCTCAAGTCTGCCAAAGACGGAGAATCCCTCATCGGGGCCGGCGTGTACGTGGAAGAACTCAAAACCGGAGCCACAGCCAACGTATACGGTTTTTACTCCCTCACCCTGCCCAAAGGAAAGTACACCATCAAATATCTGTTCCTCGGTTACGTCACCAAAACAGATACCGTCGATCTTCAATCCAGCCGTACTTTAAATGTAGAGCTGGACGAAGAATCGAAAGAACTGATGGAGGTGGTCATCAACGGACAAAAAACCGAAATCGAAGCCAACGTGAAATCGGTCCAGATGTCGGTGGCCAAAATGGACATCAAAACCATCAAATCGATTCCGCCCCTTTTGGGTGAAGTGGATCTGGTGCGGGCCGTTCAATTGCTTCCCGGGGTCACCACGGTTGGTGAAGGCGCTCAGGGCTTTAACGTCCGGGGAGGAAGCATCGACCAGAATCTCATCCTGCTGGATGAAGCCCCCGTTTTCAACAGTTCTCACCTGCTCGGATTTTTCTCTGTCTTCAACCCGGATGCGGTGAAGGACGTGAAACTTTATAAAGGCGGAATACCATCCCAGTATGGTGGCCGTATTTCGTCGATTCTGGATGTGCGGATGAAAGAGGGAAACAGTAAAAAGCTGGAAGTCAATGGCGGAATCGGAACCATCATGAGCCGTTTTTCCATCGAAGGCCCGATTAAAAAAGACAAAGCCTCCTTCATTCTGGCTGGCAGGCGTTCGTACATCGATGTACTTGCCGCACCTTTTCTGAGTGCCTCAGCCGACAACAGCCGGCTCTATTTCTACGATCTCAGCGGCAAAGTGAATTATAAAATTGACGACAAAAACACCGTTTTCGTTTCCGGTTATCTGGGCCGTGATGTGCTGCGTTTTGGCGATCAGTTTCAGTTCAACTGGGGAAACGCCACCGCCTCCACCCGCTGGAACCACGTGTTCAGTCAGAAACTGTTTCTCAACACCACTTTATACGCCAGCAACTACGATTATTCCCTGGGCGTTCCGTCCGGAAACCAGGAATTCAGCTGGAAATCGAACATCATCAATGTGGCCGGTAAAACCGATTTTACCTGGTACATCAATCCGCAGAACACACTTAATTTCGGAGCATCTCTGGTTCGGTACACATTCAAACCCGGAAAGGTAACCGGCGGCGCCAACTCTATTTTTGGAAATTCGGCTTTGCCTGATCAGCGGGCCTATGAAGCGGCAGCCTACGTAGGAGATGAATGGAACATCACTCCGAAACTGCAAATTCAGGCGGGTCTCCGTTATTCGTATTTCGCCTACATGGGCAACAAAGATGTGGTCTACGATTACGTCGATACCCTCGCCGGAACAAGGAAAATGGCGCAAAATCCTGACAACAGCCATGTCGGTTCTTTCGGACTGGTGAAGGGATATGGAAATTTCGAACCCCGGTTTTCAGTGAAATACGAAATCAACGAAAACTCCTCGATCAAAGCCAGTTACAACCGGACGGCCCAGTATGTCCATCTCATTTCCAATACCACAGCGGCCACGCCCACCGACGTCTGGTCTCCCAGCACAAACAACATCAAACCTCAGATCGGAGACCAGGTGGCCCTCGGTTATTTCCGGAATGTGGGTATCAACAAAGACATCGAACTTTCCGGTGAGGTGTTTTACAAGGACATGCAGAACCAGCTCGATTATGTCGATGGTGCACAGCTTCTTCTTAACAAAGACCTCGAAGGAGAACTTCTCCCCGGCCAAGGAAGAGCCTACGGTCTGGAGTTGTATGTGAAAAAAAACACGGGTAAAATCACCGGATGGATCAGCTACACATTGTCACGGACCGAACGTAAAATCGCTGGTCTCAACAACGAAAGCTGGTTTGTTTCCAAGTTCGACCGGCCCCACAATCTGGTGGTGGTTGCATCTTACGAACTCAACAACCGTTGGAGTTTCTCATCCAGTTTCAACTACGGCACCGGCACACCGAATACATTCCCGAACAGCCGGATCGAATTTCAGGGACTTGTCTATCCCTACAACAGTGCCAGCAGCCGGAACAATTACCGCAATCCCGATTACCATCGTCTCGATCTTTCAGCATCACTCAAAACCCGGCAGTCCAAAAAGAGAAAGGGCGAATGGGTGTTTTCCATTTACAACGTCTATGCCAGACGGAACGCATTTTCCGTTTACTTCCAGCAGGTGCAGGAAACAAAGAAAGATGCATCCGGGCACGACACCCAAGTGACCACACCCAAAACCGAAGCCAAACGAATTTCCATTTTCGGCTCCATCATTCCAGGGATTACGTACAACTTTAACTTCTAAGAGCCATGAAACGAATCAATCAAAATCTGATATTCCAGCTCGCCGCCTGGCTTTTCCTACTTTCTACTGCCACTTCCTGCATCGACACCATCGATGTGGATCTGGATAAAGGCCCCGAACGACTTGTCGTCGACGGCTGGTTATTCGACAACATCACCTCGGGAAATCTGGCACCCGACACCATCAAACTGCGGTGGACAGCTGAGTATTTTGCGAACCAACCTGCACCAAAAGCAGGCGGAGCATTTGTCACCATAACCGATCAGACCGGGCTCATTGATACCCTCACTGAAGTAAGCGAAGGCAACTACGTAATACAGAAAACCGTCCGGAAAATGGGCAATTCCTATAAGCTCAACATCCGCATCCGGGGTGAAGAGTACGAGGCGTTTACCACCATGAGACCCTGTCCACCCATCGATAGTGTGAAAGCCACATTCCGGGATGAACGCCAGGGTCCAAGTGATACGGGTTACTACCTGTATTACTACGGTCCGGAAAATCCGGGACAGGGCGACTACTACCGGTTTAAAACCTATAAGAACCAGAAGTTGCTCAACACGCCTTCGGATCTTGCTTTTACAAACGATCAGTTTCTGAAAGAGACGGTGTACATCGATAGTCTGGAAATCAACTTTTTCCCATTCAACCGAAACGATACCATCCGGATAGAGACGCTGTCCATTACCGAAGACATGTTCTATTTTTATACGGAGCTTCAGACACAGATCAACAATGCCGGACTTTTTGCACAGCCACCGTCGAATGTCCGGACCAATGTGAAGAACAAAAATCCGAAAGGGCCGCCGGCACAGGGATATTTCGGTGCCTCCGGATTAAGCTGGTCTGAGGTGATTTGCCGGTAGAGATTTCTGAAAGAAGAGCCGATTGTCCGCATTG
>DAIOVD010000276.1:0-3642 GCA_036759185.1 Catalimonadaceae bacterium
TGCTACAGTGCCAGGGATAACCTAAAGGCATTGGCTGAATTTATGGAAAAATAAAACTGTTTCTGGCCAGTCTCAGGGGTGTGACAAACCAGAAATACTTCTTCGACAGACTCCAAAAACTGTTCACATAAAACGTGTTGATCTCAAAAAATATGCTGTGACACGAAAAATCGTTCAATTAGGGCAACTGTCGTGCTGACGCCTGCAGATTGACAATGTTTACAACCCTTCACCTCTTAAGACTGGGTTTACAACTTGCCCCTGCATTGCAGGATTTACAATAAGCTTTAGCAATGTGAGCCAAGGCGATACACACAAACCGGCTGCATCTACATGTAGTAAGATGTTAGCCGGAATTTTGTAAGGAACACTTACCACTGAAAACAGGCCTTCCATTCATTTCAAACCAAACCTTATAACGGGTAGAACAGCTACGCGAGGAACCCATGGACGACACCAAAAATTCCCCACTTATGATTCCTGACTCATCAAACCGGATTCTGAATGGCTTCCAGTTCCTCCTGGATCAGCCGGATTCTCAGCGCCAGGCATTCAGATTCGATGCGGTTCCGGATGGAAGTCAGTTTTGCCAATCCCGGATTGGGCTCCTTCAATTTGCTTTCGATGGCCGCTTTCCACTTACTGTCCTGTTCAGGATCTGTGCTATTGTCGGCCAGAAGATCAAAATGCATGAGCAGATGACGGAGGCATTCATTTGCCCGAACAGAATTCTCAACCGCATTCTCCTTTTTTAGCTGTCTTTTCTGAGCGATGCCTGCGGCAGTAACCATAGATGTGAGTTCGGGTACCAGAAAATCCTGGATCGAAGACGAGGTTTCAGTTTGGGCAGGCTTGTAATCACTCAGAATTTTACGGATTTCAAGGACCCGGATCACCGAAAATGCGGGCAGTTTTCGATTTCCGCCTTCGGCCATTGAGTAATGTGAATACCCTATTCCCAAAAGATCGCTCATTTCCTGATGGGACAATTGAAGAAAAATCCGCAAGTCTCGTATTGAAATTGGCACCGTCATTGTGTAGATTATTTTGTGTAAATATAAAAAACACAAACCATATTACACAAACCCATTCACGCAAACTTTTTACTTCAAACTATTTGTGTGAAACTACTTGTGTAAAATCTAAACACACAAATGCTTCTACACAAATATTTCCAAACAGAGATGGAATGCTGGAATATTCGTGGGGATATAGATTGCTATCTCAATTCCGCACAAGACTAGTGAAAATTTGGGCAGCCAAAGCAGGCTCTCCGTTCAAATCCACATTTCTTAACGCGGGTGGTTCATGGCGACATGGCGAAAATTTTCACTCCCATCCTTCCAGCGGTTCCGGATATCCGATACTGAACCAGACTACTGGGGAATTAACAACCTCTAAAACCTGCCCGCTGTTCGCCACCATTTCGTAGTCCACGACTACGAAATGGTGGCGGCGATTTTTACGTTCGCTTGTATTTGCCATTCGCAAACATAGATTAGCCAACGCATATACCAAGACCAATGTCTAAGCCAAAAAAGATGTATGCGAATCCGGATTTTCTATAGGGAAGGTAATAACGGTGATTTGAAAACCTCCAGGGTCCGCATCCCAGTTATGATTGATGACCCAACCCCTGAATCCGAAGATTTGCAAATGCACGAACGAAGAGGGAATGTTGAGCCCAACTCAGGCATACCACATGAAAAGAAATGAGGATTAGTAGGGCAGAATACATTTTCTGACAGGCAAAGACCACTGAAAAAACATTTAATATTGCCCATATAATTTAACTCACCTACCCCTACCCTATCTCATGTCCAAAAAGGACCTCTCCGAACGAGATATCTGTACCAAGTACATTACCCCGGCCATTGAAGAAGCAGGTTGGGATCGCACCACGCAGTTCCTCGAAGAAGTGTATTTTACGGACGGTAAAATATATGTCCGCGGAAAACTCACCGCCAGAGGAAAAGCCAAGCGGGCCGATTACATCCTCTATTACAAGCCCAATATCCCCATTGCCATCATTGAGGCTAAAGACAACAACCACTCCATCCGGGCCGGTATCCAGCAAGGTCTGGAATACGGCCGCATACTCGATATCCCCTTCGTATTTTCCAGCAACGGAGATGGTTTTTTGTTTCACGACAAAACCCTGGGCGCTGAAAATGTAGAGACCGAACTGGACCTCCAATCATTTCCATCACCGGAAGATCTTTGGGAAAAATTTAAGATCTACCGAGGAATCACCACCCCGGAAGCCGAGAAAATCGCCACACAGGACTACTACTTCGATGGCTCCAACCGGAAGCCCCGGTATTACCAGCAAACAGCCATTAACCGTACCATTGAAGCCATTGCCCGGGGACAAAACCGCATCTTGCTGGTAATGGCCACCGGAACAGGTAAGACCTACACCGCATTTCAAATCATTCACCGGGTATGGAAAAGCGGGGCCAAAAAACGAATCCTCTTTTTGGCCGACCGCAATGCACTGATCGACCAAACCAAAAAAGGAGATTTCAAGCACTTCAAGGATAAAATGACGGTGGTCAAAAACCGGAATGTGGACAAAAGCTATGAAATCTACCTCTCGCTTTACCAGGGCCTCACCGGAAGCGATGAAGAAAAGAACATCTACCGGCAGTTTTCTCCTGAATTTTTCGACCTCATCATCATCGACGAGTGCCACAGAGGCAGCGCCAAAGAGGACAGCAACTGGAGGGAAATTCTACATTATTTCAACGCTGCTACCCAGATTGGTCTTACCGCCACCCCGAAAGAAACCAGGGAAACCAGCAACACCGAATATTTCGGAGACCCCATTTTCACCTATTCCCTCAAACAGGGAATTGACGATGGATTTCTGGCTCCCTACCGGGTAATTCGCATTGCCTTAAACATCGATGCCGAAGGATGGAGACCCGAAAAAGACAAACTGGACAAAGACGGGAACCCGGTTTCCGACCGTATTTACAACACCAAAGATTTCGACCGCAACCTGGTAATCGATGAGCGCACCGATACCGTTGCACGAAAGCTCACTGAATTTCTGAAAGGCTACGACCGCTTTGCCAAAACCATCGTGTTCTGTGAAGACATCGACCATGCCGAGCGGATGCGTTCGGCGCTAGCCAACCAAAACGCCGATCTGGTGAAGGCCAACCATAAGTACATCATGCAGATAACGGGGGATAACGACGAAGGCAAAGCCGAACTGGATAACTTCATCAATCCCGAAGAAACCTATCCCGTGATTGCGATCACCTCTGAGCTCATGACCACCGGAGTGGATGCCCAAACCTGTAAAGTGATTGTGCTGGACTCGAACATCCGTTCCATGACCAAATTCAAACAGATTATTGGCCGTGGCACCCGGATCAATGAAGACTTCGGGAAAATGTACTTTACCATCCTCGACTTCCGGAATGCCACCGACTTGTTTGCCGATCCGGATTTCGACGGCGATCCGATCCGGATTAAACCCATTACCGAAGAACAGGACCTTACCGGTATTGTGGACGAAGAGGAAGAAAACCCGGAACCAGTGATCGATGAAGAAACGGGTGAAGAAATCAAGATCATTGGCGATCCGCCAGTGTATCCGGAAGGGCCCCCGCTCATTGGGTTTCCCGGTGG
>DAIOVD010000277.1:0-3636 GCA_036759185.1 Catalimonadaceae bacterium
TTTGCCTTAGCGGAAAGAATAACTCTTAACCAATAGCTCATAACCAATCACCTGCCTTTCATTCATCACGCATCACAAACCGCCTTCATCCTACCATCCTTAAATCCTTCAAATCCTAATCCAGACAAACAAGACAGCCAGCACCCGATGCCTCCAATCCGCGAATGCAACATTCGCCACCGCCATTCCCCAGTCCAAAGACTACGCCACACCCGGAAATGTATTTCACTCTTCACTCTTAATTCTTAACTAATAACTCTTCCCTCTCTTCCCGAAAAAATAAACCGCCCGAGACCGCTGTTATGACCACAAAGCAAATGATCCGGAATTTAACCGGATTAGAAGGTTACATTTGAGAAGGTTACCCCTCTTGTGTGCTTATGAAAACAGTTCGGTTTGTAGTGGATGATAAAAAGCAGAGGGAGTTCGCCTCAGCGGTCCGGAAAAATGTAAATGCCTATTTTACGGAGAAGAACATTTCGCCGAAAGGCAATGCCACCATCGTCCTGCAAAGTGTGACCATGCTGTTTCTCTACCTCGCTCCGTTTGTGGTGTTGCTATTTGTTCCGATGAATGCCTGGCTGGCGTTTCTGCTGGTGGTGGTCATGGGCATTGGCATGGCGGGTGTGGGTATGTGCATTATGCACGATGCCGTACACAGCTCCTTTTCCAAAGCCGAAAAAATCAACAAAGCCCTCAGCTTTTTCAGTATGTTCTTACTGGGCAGCAGCGTGTTCACCTGGAAAATCCAGCACAACATCCTGCACCACACCTACACCAACATCGAAGGACACGACCACGACATCAATTCAAGCGGACCGATCCGCCTGTCGGACCATGTGCCGGTGAAACCCATACACCGGTTTCAGTATTTGCATGCCTTCTTCTTTTACGGACTGATGTCGTTCTCCAAGCTGATCAGCGATTTCCGGCAAATGAAGGAATACACCAGAGAAGGCTTCTCCAAACGTTACAACATCAATCCAACAACCGCCTACATTCGTATGGTGGTGGCCAAAATTGGCTATCTGGCTTTGTTCATCGGGCTTCCCCTCTGGCTCACATCGTTCAGCGGATGGCAGATTGTGTCGGCTTTTCTGATCATGCACTGGACAGGCGGTTTCATCATGAGCACCATTTTCCAGCTGGCGCACATTGTGGAAGGTGCCAGTCAATACGAACTGGCCGAAAGCGGGGTTGTGCCAACCGACTGGGCAGTACACCAGTTGTACACCACGTCGGACTTTGCCCGGAACAACCATTTCCTCAACTGGTATGTGGGTGGACTGAATTTCCAGATCGAGCACCACCTGTTCCCGAACATTTCCCACGTACACTACCAGAAAATTGCCCCGATCGTGGAGCGGACGGCTCAGGAATACGGGCTCTATTACAATCTGAAACCGTCTTTGTCCTCAGCTTTCTGGTCGCATGTGCGTCGGTTGAAGCAACTGGGAAGAGTGGCGGCCTGACAATAGGTTGAAATGTCCTGAATCTGAAAAGGATGAGGGCATTCTGCCTTGGGCAAACCTGAATAGAGATTCTTATAGCGTCTTAACTCTGAACCTTTCCATCCAGAGGACAACCATCGTTCAGTAATGGCCATGAAGCGATTGGGATTACTCTCAACAGTTCTACTTTATAGATTGCACAATGCGCAGGATTTATTCTCCTGGACGTACAACTGCTGCAATTCCCGTTTCATCATTCAAAAGCAAAAAACTGGGATGAATTGAGAAGCAGCACTTTTATTGATTTTAACGTACGAAGGTTTAGGATCTACCTCTTTCCAACTCCTAAACCTTTGTTAAATATGAAAAATCTAATTCTACTCCTCTCTTTCTATTTTCTTGTTCAGGTGTCTGACTCTTTTGGTCAATACAACCTTGATTGGATGCAACCTTCAGAAAGCACCGGTAAAACAGGGGTTATGAGTACAGTCGACAGCGAAGACAATCTGATAGTGATCGGTCATACTGGAATATCAGGGCAAATTTTTGTTCGTAAATTCACTCTCAGCGGCGATTTACTCTGGGAAGCAAACGACACCTCCACGGTCCATAGTCTCTATGAAAAAGCCCATTGGGTGAACTGCGATGCCAACAACAATATTCTGGTCATCGGCACTATCGGATCCTACAGTAGCTCCTCTGGTGGCGCTGCTTCCATAGTTGTGCTGAAATATACCCAGACGGGAACTTTACTTTGGAGAACCGTCATCCCATTGTCTCCAATCGGCTCTCACGTTCAGTATTTTGATTGCCGGAGTGTTGTTGATTCAAGTGGGTTTCTTTACATCGGAACCACCCGGATTGGAACTTCAAACGTGAGCGGCATTATTCTCACTAAAATTGGCTTAGACGGAACGGTGCTTTTCTCGAATGTCAGTACGGCAAATTCACCTGCCTATTCGGTTTCGATGCGGATCAAAAACAACAAAATCGTGATCGGATCCGAAAGCGGACCTGTCAATTCTGCCCCGGTTGTGATGTGGGATACCGACGGAAATTTACTTTGGAGTGCCAATGCGGTTGGCAGAGGTACGGCAGATGTGGAAATCGATGAAGACGAAAACACATACGTTTTAACCAGCATCATGAACGAGATAACGCCCATCACATTTATGTCGAACATGAAAATTACAAAATTTAGCCCCACCGGTAATCTGTTATGGAGCAAGATCTATACAAATGCGACGGCTCAGGATTTCCCAATCCGGATGACGTATGTAAACGGGAGAATCAGTTTCATTGGATATGGCAACGGAATCAACTGGCGAATTTTCCAGACAGACAAGGATGGAATTCTGCAATGGTCCACCACCTATGATGGAACCACCCAAAATGATGAGTACCCATACTACATTGTGGCAAAACCAAATGGGGAAGTCATCGTGACAGGCAAAGGTGGACCTTCACCGAATCCTTTAACTTCAGACATACAAATGCCTGTTGTTCAATTTAGCAATACAGGGGTTCAAAACTGGATCAGTACACCCAATGTCTATGGCGGATGGGGAATGTCACTTGGATTCGCAAGTGATTCGAGTCTGTTTGCTATTAGTTCAACCAGCATGACGGCATACCACTATTCGAGAACCTTTACTGACAACAAGGCCATCGCTTCAAACAAACCCATAAAAATTTATCCCAACCCGTTCTCATCGCACATCACGCTGGAAGCAGGTAAAGATGAATTAGAATCGGTTACTGTGAGCGATTTACTTGGTCGTAATTTAAAAACAGTTTCAATTGAAAATCAGAACGTAACCGGCAATCAATTGACAATAGACCTTTCAGACCTGAAGACCGGAATTTACTTCTGTTCGGTAAAATCGAAAGGCAAGGTTGAGATACTGAATATTCGAAAGGATTAGAAGGAGATCGCTTCTACCTCATTTTTATTTCACTCAATTCCCGGCAGTTGTTTACTGAAGCTGAGAATTGAATCCTTTTACAGATTCGTTGCTTCTCACAATAGAGCATCTGGTAGACGCTTTAGAAGTTGGTGCCATTTGGCAATTTCAGTAACATCCTTGTATGTGATTTCTTACCCGATCAACTACGATCTGGGATATTCGCAAGAAAAAAGCCCGGCGTTCAACTGAACACCGGGCTTTCGTTAGAAAAATAACGG
>DAIOVD010000278.1:0-3572 GCA_036759185.1 Catalimonadaceae bacterium
TGCTTCTGTCATCCTGAGTGGCGACAGCAACGATGTAAAACTGAAAGGATATTACGAATCCGAAAAGCTTGATTTGAACGTAGACATTCAGCAGGTTCGGATGAAATCACTGGAAGCATTTGCCTCGAAATACATCCGGAAAAGTTCGGGGTATTTGTCGGGAGGAATCCGGATTACGGGCAAAGCGACGGAACCCAAAATGAACGGAAAACTCACGTTCCACAACGCCGGAATGAATCTGGTGGCCATCAACAACACGGTTCTGCTGAAAAATGAAACCATTCAGGTGAGCAACGAAGGAATCCATTTTGCCGATTTTACCGTCCTTGACCCCAAAGGCCAGCCCATGAATGTGAAGGGCGACGTACTGAGTTCCAATTTCACCGATATGAAATTCAATCTGGACATCACCACCCGCAATTTCACCGTCATGAACACCACAGCCAAGGACAATCCGGTGTATTACGGAACCCTCATTTTGAACAGCACGCTTAAAATCCGGGGCGACCAAAACCTGCCGGTGCTGACCGCCAACGGAACATTGCTGGACAACAGCACCTTTACGTTTGTGGTTCTGGAAGGCGATCTGTCGACCAGCCGCGGTGAAGATGTGGTGGTGTTTGAAGATTCCGTCCGGGTGAGAACTGTGACGTCAAAAGATACTGTCCGCATGAAAACGGAATACAAAGGCATCGACCTGAACGCCAACATTGAGGTGAACAAAAATTCGGTTTTCCGGGTGATTGTGGATCCGGAATCGGGTGACAATCTGGAAGTGAGCGGCGACGCCAATCTGGCCTTTGGGATTGATCCGGGTGGAAAAGTAAGTCTTTCGGGTGTCTACATTCTGAACGACGGACACTACCAGGCATCGTTTCAGAAAGTGATCAAACGGGAATTCAAAATCAAAACCGGGAGCCGTATTACCTGGAGCGGCGATCCGATGGACGGCCAGATTGATCTTACTGCCATCTACAAAACCCAGGCGGGGGCCACCGATCTGATGGCAAATGAACTGGCGGGTGTCAGTGAAAACGAACGGATTGCCTACCGGAAATTGCTGACCTACAATGTGAACCTGATCATCAACGGACCCATTCTCAAACCCCAGCTTCAGTTCAACCTCGACATGCCTCCTGCCGATCAACTGGCGTTTGGCGGATTGGTGTACGCCAAAGTAAACATGCTCAACACGGATCCCAACGAGCTCAACAAACAGGTTTTTTCGTTGCTCGTTCTCAATAAATTCATTCCAACCGGAAGTGCCGGAGTGAGTACCGGATCGGCCGTTTCTACGCTGGCCCGAAACAGTGTGAACCAAATGCTCACCGACCAACTCAATGTGCTTTCGGGCCGGTATGTAAAAGGGGCCGCAGTGAATTTCAACCTTCAGACCACAGAAGACTACAATGCAGGAGCGGCCCAGCAAAACACCGCTCTTCAGGTTGGTGTAAAAAAAGAACTGTTCAACAGCCGTTTGTCGCTTCAGGTCGGAAGCAGCATAGACCTCAGCGGAAGCAAGCAAAACACCAGCAACTCAAACGGACAGAGCCTCACAGGAGATGTTCAGGTCGAATACAAACTCACGCCGGATGGCCGGCTTCGGTTGAAAGCCTTCCGTGAAAACCAATACGAAGGCGTGATTGACGGCATTTTGTACAAAACCGGTCTGGGCTTTTCGTACACCCGCGACTACAACTATTTCCGGGAATTGTGGAAATCACCTCACAAGGAAACCAAACCATAAAACCATTTGACGATTTGAAAATCCGGTTCGTACATATTGTTCCCATCCTTTTGATGCTCGCCTTTATGGCCTGCACGGGTTTGAAACATGTGCCCGAAACCGAAAAAATCTACACCGGTGCCAAAATCCACGGAGACAAAAAGGACAAAGTTGGCGGAACCAAAAAAGTAACCAATGCGGCAGAAGAGCTTCTTCGTCCGAAAGCAAACACCTCAATTCTGGGTATCCGGTTTGGACTTTGGTGGTACTATAAAACGGCGAATAAAACATCTCGGATAAACAAATGGCTGTATGCCAAACTGGCTCAGGAACCGGTTTACCTCAGCAAAGCACGGCCCGAGCAAATGGTCAAAGCCCTTGATGCCACTTTGTACAACCACGGATTTCTGGATTCGTATTCCCAGTATGAAACGATTGTAAAAAACAGGACGGCGTCCATCGTGTACACCCTCAAACTGAACCGTCCGTATAAAATCTCCCGGATCGTGTTTCCAGATGAAAAGGATGAACTGAATCTTGCAATCGCTGCCACAGGCAAAAAAACAAAGCTCCGTCCCGGAATGCGGTACAACCTGGAGAAACTACAGGAAGAGCGACTTCGGGTTTTGAACGAGTTGAAAGAAGTTGGGTTCTACTACCTGTCAGAAACCGATCTCCTGTTTTCTGCCGATACAAATGGAGCAAACCGAACCGTCCGGATCCGCTTGCGGGTAAAAGAAGATGCGGCTGAACAGTCCCTTCGTAAGTACCGGATTGCAGAGGTCAATGTGAATGCCGATTACCAGTTGGGCAAGGATTCACTTCCCGAAAAACGGGTGATCGACAGTGTGAATTACTACAGTGAAATCAACTATGTGCACCCCAAACCCATTATCCAATCGGTCTTTTTCAAGAACAACCGGGTCTACCGGCGGACCGACCACAGCCTGACATACAGCAGGTTAATGGGACTGGGCATTTACAAATTTGTCAACATCCGCCTGGTAAAAGTCGACAGTGGAAGTCAACCCGCCCTGACCGCGACGGTATTGCTGATTCCACTTCCCCGCAAATCGCTGAGTGTGGAAGTACAGGGGGTTTCCAAGTCCAACAATTTCATTGGCCCCGGCATCAATTTCAGCCACCGGAACCGGAATGCATTCAAAGGGGCGGAACTTCTGATTCTGGGTTTGCGCTCCTCCTTTGAAACGCAGCTGAACGGACCGTACAAAGGAAAATTCACGTATGAACTCAACCCGAAAGTGGAATTGTATGTGCCCCGTTTTATCTCGCCTGTCCCCATCCGGACCCGGAGTATGTATGTGCCAAGGACAAAGTTTATTTTCGATTACAGCTATCTGAACCGGGTCAACTATTTCACCATCAATTCCTTTAAATTCAGTTATGGCTACAAATGGAAATCCGGACTGGCCGTGGACCACGATCTGGGATTGCTGAACCTCACCTATTTCAATATCTCCAAAGAATCGGCCGATTTTCTCAACCTGATTGACAGCAATCCTCTTCTGCGCCGTCGTTTTGAAAAGCAGCTCATAGCGGGCATATCCTATTCCTTCTTTTACAACGAACAGGTGTATCCGGAGAAACGCAGTCCCTTTTACCTGAACGTCAATTTTGAAAGTGCAGGAAACAGCATCTCGGGGTATAAGAAATGGATTCAGAACCAGACACCCAATTCAGACAATCCGCTCACCATTGGGGCTGTCAATTATTCGCAGTATCTGAAACTGGACATTGACATCCGCCAATATCTGTTTTTCGGAAGGAAACGGGACCAGACCCTGGCAGCGAGGTTTCTTGCGGGTTGGGGTCATCCGTTGGGGAA
>DAIOVD010000279.1:0-3571 GCA_036759185.1 Catalimonadaceae bacterium
ACAAAGTGTGAAATCCAGACTTAAAAATCAAAAACGAACATATAAGACACATAGGAACATAGAGAATTCACAAAGTAATAATTTTGTTCCCGGTTGATTGGATTTAAAGTGAAACGACTTTCGGGCCAGCCCCTGAGGAATTGGAGCGGACAGCCCGGCCCGGAATGGACAGCGCTTTCGCTGGAAATGAAGGGACACGCCCACATGATTTTCAAGACGATGTTTAAATGTGAAACCGGGTTTTGGAACCGGGAGCAGAATCCTGCTCAACCACGCTTCGTTTGATTTTTGCTACGGTTTAAGTAAAAAAAAGCTGCCTGTTTTAAGATGGATTCCCATTTTTGATTTCCGGTAACAACCACATGACACAGAAGCAAATTCAGATCATTAAAAAAAGCTGGCGGATCTTTATGAAGATTGATCCGGTGGCGGTCGGTGGTTTGTTTTACGACAAGCTGTTTCACGAATTTCCGGAGCTGGAAAAGATGTTTACCAACTCCCGCGAGGAACAGGCCAAAAAGCTGATTGACATGGTGAATGTTGTGGTGATGCGGCTCGACCGGCTGACGGAACTGACGGAAGACATCCGGCAAATGGCCATCCGCCATGTAAAATACGGTGTGGTTCCGGTTCATTATCAGCATGTGGGGGGCGCTTTGCTCTGGACACTGGAACGGGGACTTGGCTCCGACTGGAATCCGGAACTGGCCGAAGCCTGGACCCAATGCTACACCCTCCTTGCAGACACGATGATTTCGGCCACCGGCCATCAACCTAAACAAGAATCCTGATACGCCCTATGAAAGCTGTGATTGTGGAAGACGAAAGTCTGATCGCCCGTGAATTGCAAGCAAAAATTGCTTCGGTTGCTGCCGATGTGGAAGTGGTGACCATTCTGCCAAGTGTGAAAACGGCGAAGCGCTGGTTTCTTGAAAATGCGGAGCCGGATATTTTGTTTATGGACATCCAGCTGGGTGACGGAATCAGTTTTGAAATCCTGGAGCAGTACGACCTCAAGTGTCCGATTGTGTTTACGACGGCCTACGACGAATATGCAATCCGGGCGTTTAAGGTAAACAGCGTGGATTATTTGCTTAAGCCAGTCGACGAAGAGGAACTTGCCCGGGCGATTGAAAAATGCCGGGAACGGATCCGGACCCAAAGTCTGCCGTCGGCCGATATGCAGCAGCTGGTGCAGCAAATGGCCACGCCGGGCAATCCGAAAAGTCTGTTTAAGGAGACTTTTATCGTGACCTTCCGCAACAACTGGATACCGGTGAAGACCGCCGATATAGCCTGTTTTTACCGCGACAACCTCAATTACCTCATCACGTTTGAGGGAGAAAAACACATTCTCGATTACAACACGCTCGAGGAGGTGGAGGAACTTCTGGACCCGTCCGTTTTTTACCGGGCCAACCGCCAGTACATCATTGCCCTTGAATCGATCAACAACATTCGTCCCCAGGAAAACCAGAAGCTGACCGTGTTTTTAAAACCGCCCGTGTCGTTTGAGATCGACATCAGCCGGGAGAAGGCACCGGCCTTTAAGCGGTGGCTTGATCGGTAGGGGAGTCGCTTTTGGCTAAAGCCAGAACACGTTTCTGGATTTCTTTTTTGATCAGGTTTGAACACTCCATTATTTTCTGTGCCCTTCCGGAGTCATTGTAATGAATCATTGTTCTGACATCTGAATTCAACACATAGAATTCAATCCCAAACATCTTAAAATCAATTCCCACTTCAATTCGAACTGAAGGAATTGACGGAGAAGTCATGAGTCCATCGAAATAGATATTGAAGTTTAATTGGCCCAGATTTGAAATGGAAGCACTTCTGGAATCTTCTTCAACTTTCGATGTGGCTTCTTCAAATGAGAATATCTCATGTCGCTTTCCGCTTCCGCTAAAAATCGGTGTAAACTCAATTTGAACCTTCCTGAACAGCGATGCAATAGACAGCAGGATGTCATCCAGTTTATCCAGAAATGAGACAAGTTCCGTGAAGACGATTTGTTGAACGACGGTTTCTGATTTTTCAATTTCAGAGGTGCGAAATCGATTAGCCTCCTTCCCCAGCAACGCAATTTCTTTATCCAGATCATCCTCTTCTTCGATGCTTTCTCCTTTGGCAGCTTTGATCGCCAGTTCCAGACCCCATTCCAATTGATTCGCAATGTAGGCAACAAAGGCTTTCAGGTCACCAGTATCGGCCCGGTTTAAGGCTCGGAGGTAATCCTCTTTGTCAGTGTGTTTTATGATGACGGGTGGCAAGCTGTAGCAAAACAGGACATAGTTCATCAGAAGGCGGGCAAGCCGGCCGTTTCCATCATCAAAGGGATGGATGTGGACAAATTTGTAATGAAAAATTGCCGCCAGGGCAACCGGTTCCAGCTCCTGTTTTTCCAGTTCATTCCGGTACCAGGCCATTAACTCTCCCATCATTATGGGTGTATCCTGTGGGGACGCGTATTCGAACACTTCGCCATTGGCCAGAATAACGGAATTTGGAAATGCTTTGTAATCCCCCACTTTAATTTCCCGTCGGGTTTTTTGTCCATCTGGTGTGAGGGCATCTTTCCAGAATGGCCTGACCTGAATGATCTCATTCAGGTTTTTGATGTTTTGTTCGGTGAGAGGCCGGTCTTTGCTTTCCTCTGCCCATTCTTTCACCAGCTTCAGGGCCACATCGTGGGCTTTCATTTCTTCGTACTCCCGCAATGTGTGATTGCCCTGGGTATCGTCGAAAATCAGCAGAAGTTTCGTCTCATTGTAGGTAAGCGTATTTCCTTCGATGTGGTTGGAGTTGTAGTTAAACTCCATCCTGAATTTTTTGTCAAGCCGCTTCTGGTTGGCATCTGAAAGCGAACCCAACTGCTTCAGCTGTCGGCTCAGTTCATCAATTCGGGGAAAGGCTCCTTTCATACCCGCAAGTACGATAAAATCAGGAATTCCGTCTGATGGAAATCCTCCAGACAATTCCATCTTGTTTCGCCTTGTTGATTCTACTGCCAGTTCGTTTGCTGGCTCAACATAATGCCGATTATGAGGACACCCGCCATTACCACCAAAGCGGGAACAGCCGCCACCAGAAATGCAAGGTCGGGTTTCCTGTTCCGGTTGACGAACGAAAACAGAATCATACCACCGACTGAAAACGGCAGCCAGGTTTCCGAAGAATTGGAGCTCACCATCCATTCTTCATAAAACAGGATGCCAAACACCAGCAGATTGACGGAAAGGAACAGGTAGTAGAGAATTTTTCGAAGGTCGGTCATGGCTGAAAAAGCAAACGGATTCGATAAAGGATGCATAGACTTTTGTTATGCTTCAAACAACATGAATCTCAGAGCAATCAGAAAAAAATGCCTTCTGAAGTAAACCGGATTTGAATTGAACCGTGGCAAAATCCGAATGAACCGGGCCTGAATAACCGGTTTGAATTTGCCGGATGAGGAGGACCCGATTTTGGGCGGCATTTCAGGCTGTTTGTTCCAATCCATGCTGATGGCATGGGATTTCCACTTCCATCCTGGCCGCATTCGTGGAAGGGAAACGGCATTTTGAAGTTT
>DAIOVD010000280.1:0-2056 GCA_036759185.1 Catalimonadaceae bacterium
AATGGTAATATTATTGATTTAAGTACCTTTAAAGGTCCAAAGGCAAGGCAGGGGCTTAAAGCATAGCGCCATTAGCGCCAAATTCGGAATTGGCAGGGAAGTAACAAATTCAATCATCATTTTTTTACCCAGAGATTTCAAGGGTTTACGGTTATCCAATCGGGAGTGAGGTCATTCATCATATCTTGCGGAACTGATTTTTAGCCAGTCAGAACTTGCATTTGAAACAACTTTTTACTGTTGCTTTTTTCCTTTGTGTGGGATGCCTGATGGCCTTCTCATTTCGGGAAGCAGAGCGAAAAAAAGGGGGTGAATTGGAGCTTCAATTCCACAATTTTGTTGGTGATCAGGAATTGGTCCTTGATTCGGTGACCTACCGGAATTCTCTGAATCAATCCTTTCAGATTACCGCTTTCAAATACTATGTGAGCAACATTCACCTCGTGAAAACGGACGGAAAGTCGGTGGCGGTTCCTGGCTATTTTCTGGTGAACGAAGAAGAAACAGAAAGCAGGAAAATTCAACTAACCAATCTGCCGGAAGGAAATTATTCCCAAATCGAATTTCTGGTGGGTGTCGACAGCGCCCGGAATTGCTCCGGCATTCAGAAAGACGTACTCGACCCGGCAAAAGGTATGTTCTGGGCATGGAACACCGGCTATATTTTTCTAAAGCTGGACGGTATCTCTCCACAATCAACCGCCCCTGGCCATAAACTGGAGTATCACATCGGTGGCTTTAAACAACCAAACAACCACTTGCGGACCATACGTTTGGAAACGCCCGGACTTCAGATTCATTCCAAAATAAAATCAACGCTCAGCATCAAAACCGATGCCGCCAATCTTCTTTCGGCCCCACACCCAATTGATTTTTCGAAAACACCCATGGTGGTCGATGCTGATAAAGCCGCAGGTATTGCCGACAATGTCCTCCGCCTTTTTTCCGTAACCCGCATTCAAAACGGATTATGAAATACATTTTTCTGTTACCGGGTCTCCTGATTCTGATGCTCTCTGCAACAGGATTTATGGGAAATGAAAAACAGAAACGCATCCGCAAAAAAGACCTCCATGTGGCAATTCCACCGGGGTTCCCAAAGCCGGTTTATGACCGGAATCTGAATCCTCCCACACCAAACGGATTTGTACTGGGAAGAAAACTTTTTTACGACCCCATCCTTTCGAAAGACAGCTCGACTTCCTGTGGTTCCTGCCACCAGCGGTTTGCGGCATTTGCCCACATCGATCACAGCCTGAGTCACGGCATCCGGTCCCAAATCGGAAACCGGAATGTGCCCGCCATTCAGAACGTGATCTGGCAACCGCATTTTATGTGGGATGGTGGCGTGAACCACCTCGATGTTTTCCCGATTGCGCCCATCACCCATCCGAAAGAAATGGACCAGGATCTGCCGGGGTTGCTTACAAAACTGCAGGCCAGCAAAACCTATCCTGCATTGTTCAAAAAAGCCTTTGGCGACGGTACCGTCAGTACCGAACGAACGCTCAAAGCCATCGCCCAGTTTACCCAGATGCTGGTTTCGGTGAACTCGAAATACGACCGGTATGTGGCTGGTAAAGAATCACTCACCGAACAGGAAATGACAGGACTGACTCTGTTTCGCAACCGTTGTTCTTCCTGCCATCCGGAGCCGCTTTTCACTGATTACAGTTTCCGCAACATTGGACTCCTTCCTGATTCTGCCATTGCCGACAGCGGAAGGGCACACATCACAGGTCAGGCTTCCGACAGATCGAAGTTCAAAGTCCCCAGCCTGCGAAATGTGGAAATGACCTATCCCTACATGCATGATGGGCGTTTCAAAAATTTACAACAAGTTCTGGAACATTATGGCAAAGGAAAATTCCACGGCGACAATGTGGATCCGGATGTAAAGCTCAACGTTGGCCTTACCCGAAACCAGCGTGCCGATCTGGTGGCCTTTCTGAAAACCCTCACCGACACAGAGTTTCTGAACGACGAACGGTTTGGGGAACCGGAGGCAGTAGATAGTAAATAGTAGTTTGTGGTTAGTGATTAGTAGTTAGTGGTT
>DAIOVD010000280.1:2156-3529 GCA_036759185.1 Catalimonadaceae bacterium
CTCATTTCGACCCAACGCACGCTTTCACAAACGCTTTCGCGAGTGACGCACTGAGCGGACTTTTCTCGTCCATTCGTTCGGGATGCCATTGGACGGCCATCAGAAACGGAAGGCGACTCCCCTCCTGCTCGATGGCTTCGACCAGTCCGTCTTCACTTTTGGCCATGGCTTTAAGGCCAATGCCCATTTTTTCGATTCCCTGGTGGTGGTTGCTCAGAACCGGACCGTCCTTTATGCCGGACAGAACCGACAGACTCGTTTGGGGAATCACCTGCACAGGATGCTGGATCGGTCCGTCCTTCCGGTGGTTGACTTTTTCGCCCAACGTTGACGGTATATCCACCACCAACGTTCCACCCTGGTACACATTGATCATCTGGAGCCCACGGCAAATCCCGAACACAGGTTTTTTCCGTTGAAAGGCAGCATCCAGCATTTGAAACTCCAGGGTATCCCGCATTTTGTCAAAGTCACCGCAATCGACGGTGTCCTTCTCTTTTCCATAACGGGAGGGATAAATATCTTCTCCACCTGTTATCAGAAAACCATCGGCATTCGCCAGCCAGTATTTCATCGAATCCTTGGGACAATCGTAAAACGACACCAGCATCAGATTGGGATTCTGCCTCGTAAGCCAGCTTTGGTACTCGCCCTTCCCATAAATTTTCGAAAGGAGAATCACTGTTTTCTTCTGGGCCATCCCTGAGAAGGACAGCACAAAAGATAAAAACAAAAACGATAAACGACTGATCATCATTATGTAACTATTCTAAACTATACCCAGCCAATCACCATCCCAGCCGGATTTATTTGCAATAAACAGAATTAATCGCATCTTGTCGAGGGTTGCCAAAGCATCGCAAAACCCGGTATAAAAAAGAGATCATTCATACCACAGCCTTTCAGATCTAATTCCTTTCGAGTCAATTTAACCGCATTTCATCCATTGGCATTACTTCCGTAGTTAAAGTCTGTTCTCAAAGATGTACCTGATTATCTCAGCATTGCCAGCAAATCCTGCTTTGATAACGACCGGAAAACATCGTCCTCCGTCCGGATCAGGTCGGTGACCAGTTTGCTTTTAGCCGCCTGCATTTTCATGATTTTCTCCTCAATGGTGTGGGGACAAATCAACCGGATGGCCACCACGTTTTTCTTCTGCCCAATCCGGTAACAACGATCGATGGCCTGATTTTCCACAGCCGGATTCCACCAGGGATCGACGATGAACACATAATCGGCCTCGGTGAGATTCAATCCGGTACCGCCCGCTTTGAGGCTGATCAGAAATACGCGGACATCTTCCCTTTCCTGAAATGAATTGACTTTGGAGGCACGGTCCTTTGTCTGGCCGGTGAGATATTCAAATGGAA
>DAIOVD010000281.1:0-3513 GCA_036759185.1 Catalimonadaceae bacterium
GCTTTGTTTTATGAAATCCCGCTCCGCAACAAAATCCGGAATGGCGAAATTGAATATCCTCCTACAGATCCAGAGGTGACAATCCCTCCGAATGTCCGGTTTGTTCGAACCAGGGGTGTACATCTTACCCTTGAAGTAGATTCTACAGAAGGTTCGGGTTATATTGCCAATAACCATTTCCTGATTCAGATAGTTGGTGATACGATCATTATTGAGGATTCCAGCAAGATCAACCAACCAATGGTGAAAGGAAACAGGGGTGAAGATTACGATGGTGATTCCTGGCCAAGTATCACCATTCAATTGTTCGGATTCAAAGGCTGGTCCGGGATTAACTCCAACCTGAATCTGGATTTTCATACCTATCAAAAAGGGAGTACCTATTCGATTCATTCAACCTATGGGAACCGGCTTTTTATAAACTTATATGCCAAAGATTCCAACAGCACCTGGGTGGAATCAAGTACTCCTTTCGATGCTGATTTCCGGGTTCAACTGGATCATTTGAACGATGACTATTACCACGTCATTCATTCCCGGAATGCCAGTTTCAAACTGATCCATTCCAATCTCGAATTATCCCGAAATGATTTTGCTAAAACCAATCAGGTGGAAGCGGATGATAGTTCAGATGTTGTCCTGCCGCACCGGATGATTCCGAAGGTGAATGTGAAATACATAAAGTAGTGTAATATGCTTTTTACGGAAGGTGATTTTACAAATATTCAAAATAGGAATGTCGAATGTGTGGTAGCAGGCACCTTCTTGTCTGAAGGTAGAGAATTCGGGATTGTCCAATAATCTCATCATTTTCTTTGGTGAGATATGAGAAAATACATCTTCGATCCACGTGAGTATTCCGCACTTTCTTCATGTGTTTTTCCGTCCATTTTCAAAATCTTGCGCATTCTACACATACATCAACACACCAATTCATGAGCCATAGTCATCGCCTCGAAAAAATTTCAACCCTCATTTTTGAAACCTCGGAAAAAGCTTCTGTCGCCGTCGCACAGGAAATTGGAGATCTCATCAAACACAAAACCAAAGAAGGAAAACCTTGTGTTCTCGGTCTGGCAACGGGTTCGAGTCCAACACGAGTATATGCCGAGCTGGTGGCCATGGTGAAAGCCGGCACCCTCAGTTTTGCCAATGTGCACACCTTTAATCTGGATGAATACTATCCCATGGATCCGGATTCTCTCCAGAGCTATGTGCGCTTTATGCACGAACATCTGTTCGACCACATCGACATTCCAAAGAACCAGATCCATATTCCGGACGGAACCCTGCCGAAATCAGCCGTCTCTGATTTCTGTCTGGATTACGAAAAGCAGATTCTTGAATTGGGAGGCATCGATCTTCAGGTTCTCGGCATCGGACGGACGGGCCACATTGGTTTCAACGAGCCGGGTTCGCCTTCCAATTCCATCACCCGGATGATTACCCTCGATGAGGTAACCCGCGTGGATGCGGCCAGTGATTTTTTCGGGGAAGAAAACGTACCACAGCGGGCCATCACGATGGGAGTGGGGACGATCCTTCAGGCCAAGCGCCTGATCCTGATGGCATGGGGCGAAGGAAAAGCCTCCATCATTCAGAAAGCGGTGGAAGGACCGGTGACGGATAAAATCCCGTCGACTTTTCTTCAGGCGCATCCCGATGTGACGGTGTACCTGGACGATGCCTCATCTGCCGAACTCACCCGGATCAAAACGCCATGGCTGCTGCAATCCTGCGACTGGTCAGACCGGAAGTTGGTTCGCAAGGCCGTGGTCTGGCTTTGTCAGAAAGTGCAGAAGCCTATTCTTAAACTCACCAATAAAGATTATGCCGAACACGGCATGTCGGATCTGGTGACGGAGTTTGGTCCGGCCTATCAGATCAACATCGATATCTTCAACAAACTACAGCACACCATCACCGGCTGGCCGGGTGGTAAGCCCAATGCCGACGATACCAACCGTCCGGAACGTGCCTCGCCGTTTCCCAAAAAGGTGGTGATCTTTTCACCGCATCCGGACGACGATGTGATATCGATGGGAGGGACCTTCATTCGTCTTGCGGATCAGGGGCACGATGTGCATGTGGCGTACCAGACGTCCGGAAACATTGCGGTTTTTGATGACGACGCCATCCGTTTTGCCGATTTTGCAATGGATTACAACCGGATGATGGGCATGAGTGAGGCGGAATGTCTGACCGTTTTTCACCGGATCCGGAACTCCATTCAGAACAAAACCCCGGGACAAATCGACACCGCGGAAGTACAGGCCATCAAGGGTTTGATCCGTAGGGGAGAAGCCAAAGCGGGTTGTCGCTATGTGGGCATTCCCGACGCCAATATGCATTTTCTGGATCTTCCATTTTACGAAACAGGGACGGTGAAAAAGAATCCGATCGGTCCGAAAGACGTGGAGATCACCGTGGAATTGCTGCAGTCGATCAAGCCTCATCAGATTTATGCCGCTGGAGATTTGTCGGATCCTCACGGCACACACCGGGTTTGCCTGACCGCCGTTTTTCAAGCGATCGAACAACTGAAAAACGAATCCTGGATGAAAGACTGCTATGTGTGGTTGTATCGTGGTGCCTGGCAGGAATGGGACATCGATCAGATCGAAATGGCCGTTCCGCTGAGTCCGGATGAGTTATTCCGGAAACGACGTGCTGTCTTTAAACACCAGAGCCAGAAGGACAGTGCAATGTTTCCCGGAGCCGACAAGCGGGAATTCTGGCAGCGGGCCGAAGACCGGAATAAGGACACAGCCGACCGTTACAAGCGTTTGGGACTCGCCGATTATGAAGCGATTGAGGCGTTTGTGCGGTATCATTTCTAAAGAATTCAGTTCGTTTGGATTCCTGTGTAAAAGCCGCTTATTTTTGGTTTTCCCCAATGAAACATTATGCGCATCATAGCCCTTGGCGATACACACGGAAGGCCGACCTGGAAGCAGATTCTGGCGAAGGAAACCTATGACCGGGTCATCTTCATCGGGGATTATTTTGATGCCAAAGAAGATATTTCACCTGCCGACCAAAAGCAGAATTTCCGGGAGATTCTGGATATGAAACGGGAGAATCCGGACAAGGTGGTTTTGCTTTTCGGGAACCACGATTATCACTACCTGCCCAAATGCAAGTCCGTTTGTGCCGGTTACCAGTTTTTGCACCGGATCGACTACATGAACTTACTCGAGGAAGCCCTGGATCAGGATTGGCTGCAGATCTGTTTTGTTCACGACACTTTCCTGTTTGTGCATGCCGGAGTAACGCGAACCTGGGCAGGAAACAACGGAATTGACATAACCCATCCCATGGAATCAATCAATTCCCTGTTCAGGAAAAAGCAGGATGCCTTCCGGTTTACGCCCGGAGTGATGGAAGATTCGTATGGAGATGAAATCTGCCAGTCGCCCATCTGGGTTCGACCGGATTCATTGATGGCGGACCCTATCCCCAATTTTTCTCAGGTGGTCGGCCACACGCAGATCAAAAAAGTTCAACGGTCGG
>DAIOVD010000282.1:0-3508 GCA_036759185.1 Catalimonadaceae bacterium
AAGTTCAGGAGAGTGACAGCGAAGTGATATCTCCAGCTCTGTTTTCCCTTTGAACCTTGAACTTGCCAATTTGAACTATTTCCGGTCAGACCTCGACAAATCACAAAGGGTGAATGCCCTCTGAACCTTTATTCAATTTTGTCAGCAGAGCCACGCCCAACCAGTACAAAAGCAGGAACGGAAATCCTGGAATAAAGAACATCATCAGGAATTCAAATCCTTTCGGAAAGTTGAGCATGGTGATGTACACCACAGTGGATGCGGCAATTCCCACTGAACTGAAGAAGACACAGAGAACTGTGCTCCAGATTTTGATATGGCGCAACCTGTACAAAACGATGGACAGCAGAAGAATCAAAAGATATTGAACATAGCGGCCGAGTACCCCGATCCAAATGATGGAAATGTCGTAGTGCACTGAAAAATCTTTCACATTCTTGCCCTGGTTAATCCATTCCTGTAAGGCTTCCGGATACAGATAATGATGGGTAAACTCCCAGGCAAATTCAGAGGTAGCAAGAATGGCGAGTCCGGTCAGTAACCGCTTCATGTTGAGATTCGCGTTAAAAGACGGATTACGGAGAGTGAAAAAGAAAGAAACTGCAGAAAGAATGGCGGCCAGAAAGAGGAACAGATACCGGAGGTGTTCCCGTTCGGGGTGATCCAGCATTTTCAGGCTGAGGTCGGGTGGTGAAGCCAGGCCAACGATCCCAAATATGGGGCAGATCAGTAAGAATAGAAGAGCACCGGCAACAAATAACCGGCCGAATGTGGCATGATAATATTTCCAAAGTACCCAAACAATCAAACAGAAGGCAATTGAAATGGCGGCCCAGATCAGTACAAAGGTCTGAAACGGGTTTCCTTCCAGATAGGGCGAATGCCGGCTGATGGCAATGCCGGTCACAAATGGAAGAATCGCCAGTAAAATGACGAACAGTGTGAAACCAATTTTTCGAATCATGGGCATCCGGATTATTTTTTTGAGTGAACGTTTGATGGGGCACGTGTACGATCAAAACCATCGGCGCCCAGGCGTGACGAAAGTACAGGAATTTGGCAATCGAAAGATGATCAGCTGATCTCTGTTTTGATCCGCATTTTCCAGTCCGGGTTTGCCGTTAAACTTTCAGCCGATGGTAAGTAGCTGGTAGATCGAAAAGTAGTTGGTAGATAGAAAAGTAGCTGGTAGGTAGTAGCTGGAAATTAGTAATCAGTAACCAGTATTCAGTAATCAGTATTCAGTTTGCA
This sequence comes from Catalimonadaceae bacterium, assembly GCA_036759185.1. GTDB lineage: Bacteria > Bacteroidota > Bacteroidia > Cytophagales > Flexibacteraceae > CAMDMI01. The sequence goes on from DAIOVD010000282.1 coordinate 1,252, forward strand.
GTAATCAGTAAAATTCAAAAATTAACCACTAATCACAAGTCTAAGTAGCTGGTAGATAGTAGCTTATAAATAGAAATCAGGCGGAACCATGCAAGGCTTGTTGAAAATCCAGCAAGGCGGGAGCTTACAGCGTGGCGTCTTTAGCGCCAAACCAGTATTCAGTTTGCAGTAATCAATAAAATCCAGAAATTTAATCACTAATCACAAGTCTAAGTAGCTGGTAGATAGTAGCTGATAATTAATAAAGGGAAAGATTACCTACTCGTTGCCAACTACGTTCGTCTACCCAGGGAGTGCCAAACGATTGCATTTTGTCGCCAGAGTACCACTTTGTGTTGCTTTTGGCGCCATATCGCTCAGCATTCATAATTCAGCATTCATAACTCATCATTCCTAATTCATCATTCTCAATTCCTAATTCTCAATTCCCGGGGTCTTCGCTTACATTTGCGGCTGTGAAGCGACTTGCTGTCTTTTTTGCCATCCTTACCCTGCTGCTGTCGATGCGGCCTTCTGTGGTTTTGGCGGGAAGCAACATCGGCAGTTCCTGTTGTCAGGATGAGGCTTGTTCTTCTGCAGCAAACGATGAAGATGATCCGGATTCTTCGGATGAAACAGGGGAGGAATCCTCTCCCTGCAATCCGTTCCAGTGCCACACCTGTTGCTTTTTGTACCTGCCGGCGTTTCCTGTGTTCGGCTGGCTGCATGAGCCGGTGATCCTTGTTCATTCCACCATTTTCCAAAGCCTTCCGTATTCCCTTTATCCGCCTTCGTTCTGGCAGCCTCCGAAAATTGTGTAACCGTTTTTTCCATTCGGGAACCTTCAGGCTGATCATGGCCTGGATTCAATTTTCTGTTACACCATTCATTCTAATTCATGCCATTCAAACAATTGATACCGGCTTTCTGCCTGGTACTTCACCTTTTTATACAACACACTGCCCAAAGCCAGACCCTCAAAGGGCAGGTTCAAAACGAACAAAACCAGCCATTGAAAGGCGCCTCGGTCCAATGGGCCGGAACGTCAACTGGTACCACCACCGGACCGGACGGACAGTTTGAAATTCCATTTTCTCCGGAAACAAGCCAGTCCCTGATCATTCGGTTTGCCGGTTATAAATCTGATACCGTCCGTGTTCTTTCGGCTGAGTTCCTCCGGATTCAGCTTTCGCCTTCGTCCAAAAATCTGTCGGACGTCACCATTGTGAAGGACCGGGCCGGCAGTTTTGTGTCGGGCAGCACGACGGAAAAGTCGGAAGTGATCACCCAAAAAGAAATGACAAAAGCCGCCTGCTGCGACATGGCCGGCTGTTTCGAAACCCAGGCCACTGTTCAGCCTCAGACCACCAATGTGCTCACCAATTCGAAAGAACTCCGGATTCTGGGTCTTTCCGGGGTGTACAACCAGGTGCTCATCGATGGTCTGCCGATGATTCAGGCCACCACCTTTACCTATGGCATCAGCAGCTATCCGGCCGCCATCATCGATAAAATTTACGTGGCCAAAGGTGCCAATTCGGTACTTCAGGGATTTGAAAGCATCAGCGGACAGATCAATGTGATCACCAGGGATCCGGAAAAGGAACCCATCCTGTATGCCAATGCCTACCTCAATAATTTTGGGGAGAAACATTTCAATCTCAATTATGGATCTCTGGTAGGAGAGGAGGGGAAATGGAAGACGTTGGTGGGCCTTCACCATGTATTGCCAGCCGGCAAACGGGACCGCGACGGAGATGGTTTTCTGGATCTTCCTTTGTTGTCACGATCGATGGTGTTCAATAAGTGGAATTACGGTAAGGACACCGAAGAAGGTTGGTTCACACAACTGAGTTTCCGTCTCACGAAAGAATCCAGGATGGGTGGCCAACGCAGTTTCAATCCTGATACCGACAAGGGTACAACCCGTGCATATGGACAAACACTGGATTACCTTCAGCCCGAATTCATTTCAAAGACAGGATACAGGTTTAATGAAACCCACGCCCTGCTCAGTAATATTTCGGCATTCGGACAGGAACAGGAATCCTATTTCGGGACACTGCATTACAAGGCCAACCAGCAGAGTCTGAATGTGAGCATCCACCATCAATGGAATTATTCCGAAACCAACATCCTGAATACCGGCGTCAGTTACCGGGGCCAAAAACTGCGGGAAACCATTCATTTTACAGACACGCTTCCCTTGCGCACCTACGGCGACACATATTCCACGGATCTTTCCGCACCGGGTTTGTTTGCCGAACACACAGCGATT
>DAIOVD010000283.1:0-3481 GCA_036759185.1 Catalimonadaceae bacterium
GTTTCCGGAGCATGGTCGAATCCCCATTGCTGGCCCTCGAGTTTGAGTCCGTTTTGCACAATGGCAATCCGCTGGCCGGTCATTCCCTGAATCACCGGTTTGAATAAGGTGGGGCCCGTCTGTATCACCGACACGCCGGGAATTTTACGGACCATTTCCCCAAGCGACATTCCACGGCTTCGTTCCAGTTCGGTTTTATGCAGGGCCTCAGCTTCCACTACTTCACTTTCAAAATGACGGTGCTGTCCTTTCACATCAATGGCATCCAGCCACTGGTCTTTTTCATGTAAGTGGAAAACAAGACGCTTCCTGCCCGTTTCCAGATTCACAATAAGCGAATCGAACCCAAGCAATTTGATGACAGCCCTGGTTTTCTGGCCGGCAGGAAGTCCGCAAATCTCAAAAACTCCGTTTGAATCAGAGTATATCAACCGCTTTTCATCCGGAATCAGAATGGTGGCAAATGGAAGTCCTTTGTGGTCTGCACCGGAATTGATGACCCCCCGAACCAGGTTTTCACAAGGACGTAATTGCCCCGATGCATTTTGACAATGCATAAAAAGAAGCATGAGAAAGAATCCTGTGAAAAATTGTTTTTGCAACACTGTCGCAAAAATACATTCTCTTTCATTCAAACCAAGCATGTCCCGATTTTTTATTCCCCGGGATTCGATCAGCAGGAAAGGAATTCCTTGTCATTTTACAATACGGCAGCAACCAGGAGTTTTGGAATCGGGTTGATTTCCTGTACTTTTCCCATCTGTCTGAACGAATCAATCCGATGCCTATGACGAAGAATAATTGGATGCTGGGGATCCTGCTTATGGTTTTTCCGGTGATTCTGTCTGCACAAGAAGAGGTGGACACAAAGAATACCTATGTGATCAAAACGGTTTCGGAATTTCCGGCTCCATCTGGTCCCAATGCAGCAGAGTGGACAGGGTCGTATATACTGGCTCGTTTTGGAGCAAAGGGAGAACAGGATCCGGCTGGTGTTTCCTTCATCCCCAATTTGTGTGCTTCCGGAATAACCCCTGTTTCTGCCCGGGATTTAATCCGGTTGCATCACCTGTACACTTCAGCCGGTACGCTGCCGGGCATCACAAAAAAGGTGTTGGAGACCGGATTTCTGCCAGGCCAAATGTCGTTTTTTAATCAAAAGACAAGGTCTGAAAATCAGCTGACATTGACTTTGTCCGGCGATTATCTTTTGTGCCAGATGGCGGTGGAAGAAAACATTCATGCAAGGGAGGCCAAAATAAGGATGACGGGATTGAAGTCCGGGGTACTGCAAAAAGCAAAGTCCATATTTGCTGCCGGAAATGGCGAATGGAATTCCGGGTTGTATGAATCACGTTCTATTACTGCTTGGCTCAATCTGTATGATTTTGCGAAAGATCCTGAGATTAAATCAGTTGCCTGGACCATGCTGGATTATTACGCAACCTCAATGGCACTTCATTTTAGCTGGGGAGTACCAGGAGGAGCCGAAATGCGGGGTGCCGATGTTTGGAAAAATAGTCACACCGCATCTGCTTTTCTGGGATGGTTCTGGTTTTCCCGGAATGAAATCCCGGTTGAGAAACCCGGAACCCAATTGTTTCCTTTTATTCATTTTACAACTTCAGCGTACCGTCCGAATGATGCTGTTATTGCCCTGGCTCTGAAGCAGCTTACCAAACCTTTTGAATGTCGGTTGCAATGGCCTGATTATTCCGGATCAAAACCTGGATTTTGTTCGAATTCTTTTTACGCGACCCACCATTTTACGTTGGGAAGTATGACCTCTTCTTATGGTGGTTGGGCAGATGGCTCATCTGAAATGATTCCATGGAAGCTGGTGGCCAGACCGGAAAATCCGGTGGACAGACCATTTCAGATCAGTGGAAATGGCATGTTTCATTCAGCAGGAAAGGGGAGAGGCCGGGATCCGTTTACGCAGATCGCACAAAGTGAAAATGTGTTGTTTCAGCTGACCCGTTTTCCTTTGCGACAAAGTGGAATTCTTGCTGAAATCTCAAAAATGACCAAAGTCTGGCAGAAATCAGGGCAGTTTGATTTTGGAGAGAACCTTAATTCTATGCATGCTGTACCCAAATCAGAACCCAAACCTCGAACGCCGGATCAACGGTCGGTATCGCATCTGATACTGGACCAACGTGGTAGGGCAACATTGGAAAACGGTGTCTGTTTCGTGGAATTTGAAGGAACCTATATCGCCATACGGTCCATTCAACAGGAATATCCGTTGAGTGAGGATATTCCTCTCCCGCAGAATGAAGGCCAGGGTTTTGAATGGATGAAAGACGAAGCACCCACTGGAAAACTCAGTGGTTTTGTGATCGAAACAGGTGATTTTGGAAGCCATGGTAGTTTCAATGCTTTTAAAAATGCCATCCGGAAGTCAGTTGTGGCAAAACCCACAGCGGATCATCCGTTGAAAGTTGGATACACAGATACCAGAGGTCGTGTGCTGGAAGTGACATTTCAGTCGTCCGGTACATCGGAAGAAGTCTTTTTCCCTGATCCGAATTCAATATTACCAGTATGGCCAACCGGTGAAAGCCATGGAAAGAAGGCCACTATCACGATCAACGGACAGGAAATTCCAAAACATGAAGGGGTGTTTCAAGGTTCTGTTCTTGAGTTGCAGAATGGTATCTTGCGGCTTCATATCAACGGAAAAACCTTTGAAAGTCATCCTTAATCTATTCGCCATCACATTGGTGGCTTGCCTGCAACTTCAGGCACAGGCTTCATTTGAACCCTACTGGAAATCAATGGCTCCCTTTGAAAATCCGGTTGGAATCGTAAAAGCCCCGGGGTTTGATTCTGATTTTTTCATTGTGGAGCAACGAGGAAACGTGTACCGCCTCGAAGACAACCGGGCAAGTGTGAAGCGCAGTCTGTTCCTCGATTTAACTGCATTGGTGAGTCAGCAAGGTTTTGAGACAGGCCTGCTTGGTTTGGCATTTCACCCGAAATTTTCAGAAAACAGGAAGTTTTATGTGTCCTACTCGAAAGGTCAATCCAAAGAATTGGTTTCTCACATTGTGGAAATGCAGCTTTCGGACCTTTCGAAGTGGAAAGTGGATCCAACCAAAAACCGGGAACTGATCTCCGTTTCCCAACCCTGGGAAAACCACAATGGTGGTTCCATTTTGTTCGGACCCGACGGTTACCTCTACATTTCATGGGGTGACGGTGGTTCGGGAGGTGATCCGAACAACAACGGACAGAACCTCAATGTGCTCCTTGGGAAAATGCTCCGAATCGATGTGGACCGTCAGGAAAAAGGACTGCCTTATGCGATTCCAACTGATAACCCATTCCGAAACAACCCGAAAGCCAGACCCGAAATCTTTGCCTACGGACTACGGAATGTGTGGCAAATGCAGTTTGATTCCAAAACAGGAAAATTATGGGGCGGCGATGTCGGCCAGAATGCAGTGGAAGAAATCGACATCATCGAATCCGGAAA
>DAIOVD010000284.1:0-3471 GCA_036759185.1 Catalimonadaceae bacterium
TCACCGTCGGTCCGGATGCCTCCGCTGTAATTCACTTTCAGCCCGGTGTAGTTGGCCAGAATCTGAAGTGTATGGTAGTTTACCATCCGCTCATTGGTGGCTCCATCGAGGTCAACAAAGTGAATCCACTCTATGCCATGGTCCTCAAAATACATGGCCAGATCCAAAGGCGATTTATCATACCACTTTTCCTGTGTGGAATTCGGCGAAATCTTTGCCATTTTGCCTCCCGAAATGGAGATGGAGGGAATTAGTCTAATCATCAGATGTTGTTACGAAAAAGTAGAATCAACCGAAGTTCTTTGAATGAGGACCATAAAAGAAAGAAAAAGGCTTCTTTTATGGAATTTTATTTTGAGATCAGTTTGTTTGAGAAAAGATTCTGCAGTCCGGCAACGGCATTGAAACAGGGGTTCCGTCTGCCTTTCGCACTGGCCATTGCCTTCTTCCTGATCCTTTCCGCCCCTGCTTTTTCACAAAAATCGAAAAAACAGCTGGAAAAAGAGAAGAAAGAAAACCTTCGCAAAATAGAACAGACGAACGAAATTCTGAAAGAAGTTAAGAAGGAAAAAAAGGCTTCGTTGTCCCAGCTCAAAGTTCTCCGGCAACAGACCCGCCTGAAAGAGCGAACCATCGGTTCCATACAGGACGAACTCGGCATTCTGCAGAGTGACATCCAGCACCTTCAGTCGGAAGAAGAGCAGATGGCCTTCACCCTTCAGAAAATCCGGAAAGAATACGCCGCTATGGTCTACGCGGCATCCAAAGCCAGCGTGTCGAATCAGTTGATTTTTCTCTTTGCGGCGGAAACGTTCAATCAGTTTCTGATGCGGATCCAGTACCTCCGGTATTATGCCGATGCCCGCCGTCGTCAGGCCGAACAGATTCGGGTGATGAGCCTGAACCTCAACCAGAAAAAACTGAAACTGGCCATGGTAAAAGAAGGCAAAGAGAACCTGCTGGTGCACGAGGAAAAGGAGAAAGTCCAGCTCGAAACCCTGAAAGAAGATCAGAAAAAAGTGGTGAGCGAGTTGTCCGAAAGGGAGCAGGATCTGAAAGAAAAAATCGACAAACACAAAGCTGCTCTCAACCGGCTCGAACGCATGATTTCCGACCTGGTGAAGGCCGAAATCCGTCGTTCACACACCACAGTGGGTCCGCCTAAACCCAACCAGGACGACGAAAACATTGAAGACAAAATGAGCCTGACACCGGAAGGAAAGCTGATTTCGAAATCCTTTGCCGGCAATAAAAACCGCCTGGCCTGGCCGGTTCAGAACGGGTTCATTTCCTCCTCATTCGGGAAACACGAGCATCCTGTCCTCAAACGGGTGTACGTCGACAATCTGGGTATCGATATTTCTACACGATCAGGGGAAAAGGTGCGTTCGGTATTTGAAGGCACCGTCGGCCTGGTGGGCAGCGTTCCGGGTATGGACGGACAGATTGTGATGGTGCGGCACGGAGAATATTTTACTGTATACAGCGGACTCCGGAATGTGTCGGTGAGTGCAGGAGACAAAGTAAAAATGAAGCAGGTACTGGGAGAAGTGTTGAAAGATGAAGAAGACGGTGCCGTGCTTCAGTTTCAGATCTGGAAAAACAACAAACGGCTGGATCCGGAAGTCTGGCTCGCCAACGAGTAATGAAGGTGAAACCGGAACAAACCAGCAAACCAAAATCTGCCAGGAAAAACGCCCTGACAAAAGGCTCGCTGTTTCTCCTCCGGCTCAACATCATTCTGTGTTTCGTTACGCTTGGGCTTTACTACAGCTGCACCATCCGTCCGGAAGACTCCTGGATTATGGCAGGATTTGGTGGTTTTCTGATTCCACCCAGTCAGATTCTCCTTTTCCTCATGGCTTGCTACTGGCTGTACCGGAAGCCGTTTTTTTCGCTCTTTTCCATCCTCACCCTTCTGCTGGGTATCCGGTTTATTACGGCCACCGTTGGCACACATTTTCTGCAGACCGAGCCATGCGGGAATCTCAAAGTGGTGTCTTTCAATGCGAAAACCTTTGGCGGGATGGACCCGGAACGACAGGGTAAAAACGAAACCTGCACCAAAATGGTGAAGCAGTTTCTGGCCACCAAAGCCGATGTTCTTTGCATCCAGGAGATGTTTGATCACCCCAAATCCTCCATTTTCAATGTGGTGTCCCGTCTGAAAAAAGGCGGTTACAAGTACATTTACTTCTCAAAATCAGGCACGATGCGCTGGGGTGCGTCGGTGGGTGTTGCCATTTGTTCGAAATACCCCATCCTTTCCAAATCGGTGATCCGCAAAAAAGACGGCTCCAACAACCAGATCATCCGGGCCAAAATCGATGTGGATGGACGGCAGGTGGTGATCATCAACATGCACCTGCAGTCCTTGTTTATCAAAGATGAAGAGCTCAATACGAGGCATGTAAAAAAGAATGTGCTGAACTCTGTACTCGGAATTGCACGAAAAATGAAGGTGGCCTATGAAGCACGGACCCATCAGATTGATTTGCTGCTGGCCAGTACGCTGGACGAGGATATTCCGGTGATCATCTGCGGAGACATGAATGACACGCCCTACAGCAATGCGTATGTTCGTCTGAGGGATTCGTACCAAAACGCCTTTGAAGAAAAAGGAAGAGGATTTGGGATCACGTACAACGGCAAACTGCCATTCCTCCGCATTGATCACCAGTTTGCAAATTCAAAGCTGAAAGTCACCCGGTTCAACGTAAACAAGAGCCTCACCGAATCCGACCACTTTGCGACGGAGGCCTGCTACAAAATTCTGGAATCGGAGTAAGGCTTCGCATCAGGCTTCTTTGGCTGCCAGGCTTATGATCCGCTTTTTGAGATATTCAACATGTCCCATACTGTCGATCAGGTCATCGATCATGCCTTTTATGGTTCCGTCTGTATCAATGTAGTAGGAGATCCGCTTGGTCATGATGCCGAAGGGATACACCGCATCGTAGAGTTTGCAGACTTTCCGGTTGGGATCTGACAGCAAGGTATAGGGAAGACGATGCTTTCCGCCAAAGGCCTGAATGGTTTCGACTGAATCGTGTGAAATCCCGAACAGGGCAATCTTTCGTTCTTCGAAAAAGGAATAGTCATCCCGCAGAGAGCAGACTTCCCGTGTACATCCGGCTGTAAACGCTTTGGGGTAAAAGAATAAGACAACGGGACCCGTCTTCAGCTGTTCGGACAATTGGAAGCCGGCTCCATCCTGAGTTTTCAGCAGGAAGTCAGGGGCTTTGGTATTGATTTTAAGCGACATTTTTTCTGTTGATCCCAAACATGGAGCAACCCCAAAAGGTTTTAAAGCTTGATTCAGAGAGGCTGCAAATCTGGGTAAAAAAAAATCGAACAAGGAGCACGGAACCAAAATATCGCACCGGTAAATACTCTATCAACCCTGCTCTAGATTTTGATCGGTTTGTTTTGTACCACGTTTTTTGTACCAAAATAAAATGGTACAAATTT
>DAIOVD010000285.1:0-3417 GCA_036759185.1 Catalimonadaceae bacterium
ACAAGCACCAAGGCAGAGGCCTTCAAAAATCATCTACAACTTTTTTCAATTTATTTTTTCTTGTAGAAGATTCTCTACAACTTTTTTTTCGAAAAAAATTCTTGTAGAGGATTTTCTACAACTTTTTAATTTTTGAAAAAACTTGTAGAGAAATGTCTACAGGTTTTTAAAATTTTAAAAAAGTTGTAGATGGAACGTGTTCCCGATCGAAACCATCAAAAGATCGCCCAATCCAACTACGGATTCACCTCCAGCTTCAATTCCTGGGTTTGTTTTGAATTGGGGCCCACAAACAAACTAAACTTTCCGGGCTCAAGGACGGGATCGCCTTCGGCATTGAGAAAGGCCAGTTCCTTAGCGGTTACCGTGAAACGTACCGTTTGGGTTTCGCCCGCTTTGAGGCTGACTTTGCGGAAACCTTTCAGTTCTTTCACCGGCCGTACAATGGACGAAACATGGTCACGGATGTAGAGCTGAACCACTTCTTCTCCTTCACGTGACCCGCTGTTTGTAACAGGGACAGTCACTTCAACGGAACCGTTCGGTTTCATCGTCGGTGCGTTGAGTGAAGGCGTGCCATATTCAAATCGTGTGTAGCTCAGACCATAACCAAACGGATACAATGGATCGTTTGGAATATCGCGGTACCGGGATTTCCAGGTCGAATCGCCACCGGCAGGCGGCAACGGACGTCCGGTGTTAAAAACACGGTATGAAATCGGAATTTGTCCGACCGCATACGGGAAACTCATCACCGTTTTGGCCGACGGATTGTAGCGTCCGGTCAACACTTCGGCCACGCCATGACCCGTTTCGGTTCCCAGCAACCAGCACTGCAGCATGGCATCCACCATTGGTTCCAGTTGGGTGAGGACGAGAGGACGTCCACCTGTAATGAGGGCAACAATCGGTTTCCCTGTGGTGCGCAGTGCACGGACCAGTTCCAATTGATTTTCGCCAATCACAGGAAACGCCACCGAACGATCTTCGCCAGCCAGTGCACCACTGATGCCGACCTGTATCACCAGAACATCAGCTTGTTTGGCCATTTCAAGGGCTTCTTTGATCAGAGACGGATCCGATGCGCCATTGTCCTGAAATCCTTTGGCGTATGTCATGGTCGGGAAGTCTTCCCGCAGCCCACTTTCGAGGGTGCTCAATTGTCTCGCATCACCGGCGCCACTCCAGAAATCGAGCGCACTTTGACCCGAATTGGCATGAGACCCAAACAGGGCAATCTTCTTTGACCCAGCTGCAATCGGCAAAACGTTGTTCTGATTTTTCAGCAACACAACCGAACGCTTGGCGGTTTCCTTTGCCTGCATCCGGTGTTCGGCTGTAAAAATCCGGGACTTTTCTCTGGCTTCGTCTGAATATCCGTACGGTTTTTCAAACAGACCCAGTTGAAATTTGATCCGCAGAATCCGGCGGACTGCATCGTCCACATGCTGGATGCTCACCTTTCCTTCTTTCACCAGTTCGGGCAGGTATTTCACCACCGCTCTCGATTCCATATCAATCATCGAGCCGGCGTTCATGGCTTTTTCGGTGGCATCTTTCTGGTTGGCCACATAGCCCCAGGACATCATCTCATCAAACGAGGCCCAATCACTCACCAGAATTCCTTTAAACCCCCATTTTTTCTTCAGCACTTCTCCCACGAGATAGGGTTGGGCCGATACCGGGATTCCTTCAAACGTATTGAAACCATTCATTACTGAAGCCGCACCTGCTTCCACCGCTGCCTGGTATGGAGGGAGATAGGCATTCCAAAGTCGTTGCCGTGACATATCCACGTAGTTGTATTCCCGTCCGCTTTGCACCGCACCGTAACCGGCAAAGTGTTTTACAGTCGAGAGAATGTGGGCGTCATCAAATGTTTTCCCCTGAAAACCCCGGACCCGGGCTGCGGCTACCAGTGCCCCAAACCATGGATCTTCACCTGCCCCTTCGACCACACGGCCCCAACGGGCATCGTCGCTTACGTCCACCATCGGAGCAAATGTCCAGTGGAGTCCGGCTGCGGCGGCTTCTTTGGCAGCAATGGAACAGGAATTTTCCATGAGCTTCAGGTCCCAGGAACAGGCCTCGGCCAATGGAACGGGGAAAATGGTTTTGTATCCATGAATCACATCCATGGCAAAAAGCAGAGGGATGCCCAGCCGGGATTCTTCCACCGCAATTTTCTGGATGGCTTTGGTTTCCACCACGCCCGACACATTGAGGAAGGAACCCATCCGTCCTGTGCGGACGTCCTCCATTTTGGATTTCTGCCCCGGATCGTTGAGGGCCGGTCCTGTGAAAGCGCCGCCCGACACCTGGTTCAGTTGTCCGGCTTTTTCCTCAATCGTCATCCGGGAGAGGAGGTCGTTGATTCGTTCTTCGATGGGAAGAGTGGCGTTTTTGTAGGGCAGTTTCGCTGGTTGGCCGGCCGTAGATTGGGTGATGAACAGGCAGAACAGGATGGATTGGAGGATGATCTTCATAAGAACCGGCAGATGTTTTTCTGAGCTGTAATGTTTGCCATTATTTGGTTTTCCCGCAAGAGCAGGATGCGTAATAGCAAAACATGACCAACCAATCGTTTTCCGGATTTGTTTCCTCCACATCCTGAATTATTCTGATCAACCCAAGACTGCCTTCAGATCTTTGAACTTTACACTTCAAATTTTGAACGAAACCCTATTCCAACACCACTTTTACCACCGACAATCCTTTCTCTGTTTTCAGGTGAGCCAGATATAATCCCGGTGAAAGTGTAATGGGAAGTGTTTGCATTCCTTCCATTTTGAAGCGTTCCAACACTTTGCGGCCCTGAACATTGTAAAGTACCAGGCTGCCTTTGTCACGGAAGGAAACCGTCAGCTGGTGGTCCGTCACCGGATTGGGGTACAGAGAAACACCGATCTGGTTCGGTGAACGAGATCGGGCAGTTCCGGTAATCACCTGCACATTGCCGGTGAGCGATGGGTCCGTGAAAACCAGATTGTCGAAGGTGGTCAACGTTTGGTTGGTGATCACAGCCGGATTGTAATCGAAGTAGATTTCCGATTCATTGCGCACCTGAGAGCCCAGAGCGATACCGTCCTTCGGAGAGATGCGAAACTGAAGGAAACCATGGCTCCGCAGTTCGTTCACATTGCTGTCCGGAAGAAGGATCCGGTTGAAGGTCCATTTGAGAAACGTCTTTCCGGTTCTGGTGGTCTGCATGCTCAGACTATAGGAATGACTGGCGGGTCCCATATCAAAGGTTTCGGGGTTGAGGTTCTGGTCCAGTGAATCGACGATCACTACAGTGAAGGCCGTATCGTTTCCTGTGTTCTGAAACCGGATTGTGTAATCGAGACCCGTACCCGGAGGTACCACATGCTGGTTGGTGAATCCCAGTGGAACGACGGATTTGTCGTTGGGGTCGTA
>DAIOVD010000286.1:0-3383 GCA_036759185.1 Catalimonadaceae bacterium
ATGGTGCCACCGGTTCATTGGACTTTAAAGAAATCGCGGCCGTCGGTAACCAGTCTGTGGATTCCGTCCTTTTTAAACTCGGTATCTTCTTTTTGCTGATCGGCGTTTTGTTCAAAGTGTCGGCGGCTCCGTTTCACTTCTGGTCTCCGGACGTGTACGAAGGTTCTCCTTCCATTGTGATGTTGTACATGTCCGTCGTGGTGAAGATCGCCAGTTTTGCGGCTTTGTTCCGGATCTTTGGCGGATACTTCCATCACCTTTCTTTCTTCTGGTGGGACATTGTGTACTATGGCTGCATTGCCTCTCTGTTGGTGGGCAACCTGCTGGCACTGGTTCAGAAATCCATCAAACGTCAGCTGGCCTTTTCCAGCATTTCACACACCGGATATCTGCTGTTTGCCATTCTGGTGGTGAACAATGAAGCCATCGCCAGCGGACTGGTTTTCTATCTGTTTGCTTATGGCTCTGCTCTTCTGGTGGCATTTTCTGTGATGAACTCCTGGTTCGAATCGTCTGAAAACTACAAGCTGGACCAACTGAAAGGTGCCGCCAAAGCCGATCCCGTTGGAGCGACTGTTCTGGCACTGTCCTTTTTATCGATGGCCGGCATTCCGCTCACCGGTGGATTTTTTGCCAAGATCTCCATGTTTGCTCCGGCTATGGGCGACGGACTCTATCACCTGCTCATCGTGGGGATTGTGTCCAGCGTCATCGGGGCGGCCTATTATTTCAAGCCGATTATGAATGTGTGGTTCTCCACCGAAGAAGCCACCATCGAAAACGCCACTGACATGAAGTGGGTCGCCATGGTTGGCGGACTGGTGATTCTGATTACCGGTCTCTTCCCCGACACCCTCACCAGCATCCTGGCCATGATCTGATCCTACAACGGACGGTATCGATATTAACGCAAAAGCGGAATTGGGTTAGCCAGTTCCGCTTTTTTTTGGACTATTTTTCCAAATTTACCAACATTGGCCATTCCTGACCAGTAGCCAGAATCTCTTCGAGGAAAGGTTCATCTGAAATAAGGGTTCCGGTTTTGAATGGGTGTACTGATACATTGGGATGATGTCGTAATGCTAAAACATATTTTTCCACATCTATGATACCTGCGCCTTCAAATTCATCTGCCCAAATGGCCAGGTCGATATCTGAGTAGTTATGAGGATTTCCTTTCGCATAAGAACCAAACAAAACTACCCGGCGCACATGCAAATCCAAATCAGCTAATGCTGAAATAAAAGAATCAATCCGTTCTGTTAAAGCCTTTCTAGTAAGCATTTTTTTAGGTCAGCTAGCTTTTGAAAATGAAATTCCAGATAAGAATCAGTCGCCATTTGGTTGACCTTTCTTTTGTAATCCGGATAACGACCTTCGATATTCCAACCGTTAATGGTATTGAGGTAATCTACCTGTTCGAATGTGAGTTCCAGTTCGGTTTGTTTGAAAAGTTCCGGCAAATCATGAATTCGGGGTGGAGAGTTGGGAATATTATCTTTCACCCAATGAGCTTTCAATAATTTTTCTACCACCAGATGAAATGCAAACAAGGAGAATAAATTTTGATGTCCGGTCTTTAGAAACACAGCTGTATCCCAGTTTTCTTCTGCGCTGGTTTTCCAGTACAAGATATGTTCTTCTTTGGTCATCATCTTTTACTACCCTTTAGGCAAATATCAGAAGGAATGATGGTATTCCAAATTGCACACTCTGAAAATGTTCGAATGGAACAGTCGACAAGGCTTTGATTTATTCAATTTACTTTTGCTAAGGGAGATATTGGAATCAAGATAGGGCTTCCGGTTGCTGTGTGTGATTTTCGATCCTCAATTCCTCTGTTCTGGACGGGATATTCCGACCAGCAGGACCTCATCGAAAATGCCACCGACATGAAGTGGGTCGCCATGGTGGGCGGATTGGTGATTCTGATCACCGGTCTCTTCCCCGACACCCTCACCAGCATCCTGGCCATGATCTGATCCCACAACGGACGGTATAGATGATAACGCAAAAGCGGAATTGGGTTAGCCCGTTCCGCTTTTGTGGTTTTAGAGGGGGGAGAATATTGGCAACTATAAATTGGAAAATCAGAAATGCACCAAGAAGAATAATGATCAAATTGTGCATTCACTTTCTAGAAAGTTGGTTAATGAGTAAGGCATTTGTTTTGACATAGAGTGAAAATTGTCATTGAATTTGATGCGTCTAGATTATTCCCCTGTAGCCTAGATTAAACAAAATACTTGTTTTTGAATTTTTCTTAATGAGCAATTTTCGAGTTTTAAGTGTTGTGTTACCTGAGCAGGTCACTTCTAACTGATGACGTCCGGGTTTTACAGTAAAACTTGCTCTACCACTATCATTCGTAACTCCAAATTTGGCTCCTCCATCAATTTTAATAAGAGCAAATTTTAGGTACTCATTCCAGAATTTACTATACACCACGCAGTTAATAATTGTTGAATCTGATTTTTCTGATTGTTTAGTAACTATGTAGTTTCCAGCTACTTTAGATCGATATTTACTATTGTTGTTTTTGCAGTTTATGATTGAAAATGCAATTAGTAGTATAAGAAAGATTTTCATAATTATCTTATTCATATTATTAAATTCCAATACCTGATAGAAGATTGATTTGCATGGTTCCTTGCTAAGTATACAGTTCTCTCGACATCAGAATAATTTAGAACCTATGTAGTAGTATTGTGGTTTTTTAAGTTACAATCAAAGGCTATTGAATAGGAGGCAAGATATCCAAAAAACTCACATTCCGAACCACACAATCCTCACCCATAAATCCGATTCATCCTTTCTGTCAGGATGTTTGCATACTGCTCTTTAAATGCCTCGCTCAGAAAACTTCGGTCGATCAGTTCCAGCCATTTGGGGAATGCTTTCTCCATCTTTTTAAAGACGTTATCCTGCTGCTTTTCGTCGAGTCGAAGGGTGTTCATTGCAGCAATAAAATCCTGCTTCTTTAGCTTTTTCTTCCATCCATTGAGTGTTAATGCCAATTCTTCATCATCGGCTGGGTTTACCAATGCGGTGTTCACAAGGTCATAAGCGGGCGAAAAGGTCATGCCCAACCCTGGTTGCTCCAGTAAAGAGAAGTTCTTCAAATGCATATCGGCATTGCCCGTGAGGAAGGAAAATAACACCAGTTCAAAGAAGTTCACAATATCCAGACCCGGGATGGCGGAATACTTCTGAATGGTTTTGCCAATTTGTTCATAGCTTCCATGGTACTTGTCTTCCGTGAGTCTTTCGGTCAGCTGGCACATATCTTCCATGGCCAGTTTGCCCTTCGCTATTCGGTCGATTCGTTTTGTTATATAGGCCAGATTACCCGATTGCAAACGGATCAGACTATGCGGTGCTGT
>DAIOVD010000287.1:0-3332 GCA_036759185.1 Catalimonadaceae bacterium
AGCCAGTGTTTGTAAAAACTCACCATCAGTTCCTGTGTGGCTTCATCGTTCACTTTCCATAAACTCATGATGATTGATTTGGCTCCCGCCACTTTGAAAGCTCTTTGTAATCCGTACACTCCTTCGCCGTTTTTGATTTCGCCCAAACCTGTTTCGCAGGCCGAAAGTACCACCAGATCGGTGTTGTCCAGATTGAGGTTCATGGCCTCATAGGCTGTCAGAATTCCATCCTCCGCGTTTTCAGAGGATTTTCCATTCAGAGTCTGAGTTGCCCTTGAAAGGAAAAGACCAGAACGAAGCAGCGGGTTGGAACCCGGGTTGGTATCGCTCTGGAAATACCCGTGTGTCGCAATGTGGAGTAATTTAGGCGTGGCCGTTTCTTTGATTGTCTCTTCCATTGCCTTTTCCCGCATAAACGAATGCACCTCCCAGCCCTGGCGAAACAACAATTCGCTTACCCGTTCCACTTCCAACTGAGTGCCCGGCAGTTCAGACAGGTGTATGAGAGAGGAATTCAGTTTCAGCGAATAGTTGAGCGCCGGACCTCTTTTCTGGTCACGGTTGGCAATCAGTTCTTTGTCAGGATTAAACGACGCATCAAAGTTGGGGTATCCAAACAAATTGGCGATTCTGGGACCATCTTTTGGAACATCAGCAGGCAACAGATCTTTTGTGGAAGTGGTCAGGTAAATTTCCTTTTCATCCAACAGGAATTTACCCGTTTTCGGATTTTGAAGCGTGTTCAGGTTGATCTGGTGGTACACACCATCGGGTGAGAAAAAGACTCTTTTGGTTGTTCCCAGTTTTGACCCGATTTTCTCCCAGAACTGTTGGTACGACCGGTTGTCCGGCATTTGTTTCGAAACAGAATTCTGGAAAAACTTCAGATGTTTTCCTTCCAGGTCATTTCCATTTTTGATCAGCACCATTTCCGGATAAACCGAGTTGGGTTTGATGATCAATGCCGCATAATAAATGGTATCGGTCAGGTCTTTTACCTTATAAACAGGCCTTTTGGGGTCCGTTGTATCGGTTACAATTTTTGAAATCCCATATTTCCTCACCCGGATCATTTCGACGGCAGCATCACCTTGTTTCAGTGTCTTTTGCACTTCTTTCCAGGTAGCCAGTTTTTTATCGGTCAGTTTAGCAAAGGATTCAGAGCGGATCGAAAGTTCTTTCACCAGTTTTTCCGTTTCCACCTCAACCGAATCAAGCCCGGCCCGCTCAGCAGAATCTGTAGAAAAATAGAGTTTATTGAGTTTTTTTCGGTTCTGCTCCCATTTTTCAAACAAATGAATGGATGCCGTATCCCCACTGTTCCGGATCCGGTGCCTCCATTTGGAAGAACTGCTGAGCAAAAGCCCTTTGGATGCCAGCTGGTCGTTATACAAATCACCGGCGATGGCTTTATTGGATGCATACCGATTTATGCAAAAGCCTTTGAAAACATCCTCTTCACTCACCAGTTTCGATTGGTAATAATTCTCCTTTTCGTTTTCAGAAAGGAAGGGAAAGTAGTTGCTGATTAATCTCCTTTTCCGCGAATCAACCTCCTTCATAAGGCGCTCTGCCTCTACCCAATCGCCTTTTATAAATTTAAGAATTCCCAGATTGGAAACCGATTCCAGAATGTTGGGATGGTCTTCACCCAATACTTTTTTCCGCACATCCAATGCATGTTTGGAGTACTCAGAGGCTTTATCGTAATGGCCTTTTTCCTTCTCGATGAGGGCCAGGCAAATGAGAGAGGAAGCGATCGTGCTGTGGTATTCCCCATATGCTTTGTGTTGAATATCAAGAGCCTGCAAAAAGTTTGATTCTGCTCTGGCAAATAAACCCTGGTTGTAACAGGCCACACCCAGATTGTGCAAGGCAAGGCCCACAACCGGATGATCGGCGCCCAGGTTTTTTCGGTCCAGTTCCAAAGCCCGGTTCAGAAACTGCTCTCCTTTCGCAAAGTTGTCCATCTTCATGTAAATGCCGCCCAGATTGCGGATGGAGGTGGCATATAAGGCATCGTTTTCGGATAGCGTTTTTTTGCGGATCTCCAGGGCCTGAAGACTGATGGCCTCGGCTTTGGCATAATTACCAAGATTGAGATAGATCAGACTGAGGTTCCCTAAAGTCATGGCGACGTCCGGGTGGTTTTCTCCATAGTTCTTCCGCCTTATTTCCAGTGCCTGAAGATAATGGGTTTCGGCTTTGGCATAGGCCCCCAGATTATAATACAAGGTTCCCAGATTGTTGAGTGAAACACCGACATCCGGGTGGTTTTCTCCCAGGTTTTTTCTTCGGATCTGCAGTGCCTTCAGGTGAAAGGGTTCTGACTTTTCCGCTTTGTCCATGTCCTTATACACATTGGCCAGCTGGTTAAGCGACCTGGCCACTTCCAGATGGTTGTCGCCCAGAATTTTTATCCGGATTTTATAAGCACGCATGAAATAGGGTTCTGCTTTCGCATAATCTCCCATGAGCCAGTGATAGATTCCCATATGACTGAGGGAAGTTGCAACATCAAGATGATCCTGAGGCAAGAGCTTTTCTCTGATTTCCAGGGCCCTTCGCCAGTTTTCTTCTGCTTTTGGCACGTTGGCAGCCAGATAATACATCATTCCAAGATTGGAAAGAGTGGAGGCAACATCGGTATTTTCCTCTCCCAATGTCTTTTTGCGAATATCGAGTGCCTGCAGATAGTGTACTTCTGCTTTAGTAAAATCCCGTTTGTCCCGGTAATAATTGCCAAGGTTGTGCAGCGATTTACTGACGTCCACATGTCCGTCTCCCAGCGCCTGTTTACGTATTTCCAATCCCTGGAGGAGGACGGGCTCTGCTTCCGCCACTTTACCGGAACGGAACAACAGTTCACCCATTACATCGAGGCTGGCACCGTATTCAGCCCTTTTTTCTCCCTTTTCTTTTTTCACTTTGACAGAATAAAGTTCGGCAAAAGGCAAGGCAAGAGACATCTGGCCAAGGTCATAGTATTTTGTAATGGAGTCCTGAAGCGGGTCAGGGGCAGCGGATTTGGAACTCACATTTTGGGCCTTTCCTACTGTCCAAACGGAAAACAGGAAGAAAAAGCTATGGAATCTCAGTGTCATGAAAGATGGTGTCGAGGGTGCAAAATGAAAAAATAAAGTAAAAGTTTGCCTTCGGGCATAGCCTGTGCGTTCACTTTTTCCTCTTTGACCATTCGTGCATATCCACTTTGTCACGGCCACCAGACTCCCATTGATAATCGGGAACGGCTCCAAAGTGGGAACTGGTGCAATGAAACCGGAGACTTGTTTTCACTCTTAATTCTCCACTCTTAATTCCTAATTCCTAAT
>DAIOVD010000288.1:0-3300 GCA_036759185.1 Catalimonadaceae bacterium
AATCGACCAACCAGATGCGGGACGAAATCGTGGAATCGGTGGTGGAGCACATCGGGCGCATCGCCAAGCCGGACAAAATCCAGTTTGTGAGCGGATTGCCGAAGACACGTTCCGGAAAAATTATGCGACGGATCCTACGCAAAGTAGCCGAAGGCGAAATCGAAACCCTGGGCGATACTTCTACGCTGCTTGATCCACTTGTGGTGGATGAGATTATTGCGGGAAAGCTGTAACGAGTTAGAATCCAACATAAAGAGAAAGCCCGGGGAAGTGATTCTCCAGGCTTTTTTGTTTTATTTCTCGTCATTTACTCACAATATGCATTCAACTGAAATCCTAAAACCTATAAAACACACTGCAATCAAGCCCGGCCGACCATAGGTGCGAGCGGATCTCGAAATCATCCCGGCTGGTAAGGCCATATCTGATAATTGGTTCTGCTCTGAAATTGAGATGTGGACCAAGTTTCCAGTCAACCCCTGTTGAAATGAACGCAGAAAAAAAGGGACTCCCTCCCCCGATCGGAAATGATGATTCAGTCGTTGATCGACCAAAAATGGTTGTGACATCCTGTTTTCCGGTCAGGAGAAAATGTGTGATGATGCCGCCCCGCATAAGAAATCGAAGATCACCTGATCCGGGACAGAATTGATAGGACATTGGCAATTCCAAAAAATAATATTCCATCCTATCCTTTATTTGAATTTTCACTACCTCACCATCGTCACTGTACCATAACCCTTCGTGCCACCTGGATCGGTAGCCACATTTGGATACATGGATGCCAAACTGAATCCCGGATTTTGGACTGAACGAGTAAATGCCATTGACGCCGGTTGTAAAACCAAACACAGGAGTTTCGTGTTGGTTCCGGTTTTCCATTTCCGATTTTGTATAGTCATTCCCTCCTTCCTGTCGAAGCCAGCGATAGGAGACATTTGGCGAAAAACTGAGTCCGATCTGAATGTTTCCAGGGAGAACCTTTTGTGGCGTTGGACTGTCGGCTTTGTCCTGAGAAAAGAGTTTTATCTGGCAGGTAAGGAGGAGAAGAAAAACAAGGAATGTGCCTTTCATGGACTTGATTGGGTGTTTTGCGATCTGAAATCTGACAGGATTATGAAACAAAGAACCAGTTTAAAACCGGTAAAATACACTGCAATCCAGCCCGGCTGACCAGAGGTGTGTGCGGATGGCGTAATCATTTATGCTGGTGAGGCCAAATCTGACGATCGGCTCTACACGGAAGTTGATTCGGGGATGAAGCTGCCAGTCAAGGCCGGCGGAAAAAAGGCCAGAGAGATAGGGTCTTGAATTCATAATTGGGTTCGAAGATTCATAGATTTCTGGGGAGTAAAAGTTAGACAGGTGATATGTTCCTTTGAGGAACAAATGTGTGATGATGCCGCCTCTCATCAAGAGCCGAAACTTCCCCTGATTGATGAAATGTTGATACGAAATTGGCACCTCCAAATAGTAATATTCTGAGCGACTTTTAGTGTGAACCTTGAACTGATCGCCCCAAATTATCCAGAACTCGTCATGCCACTTTGATTGATAGCCACTTTTGGAAACGTTGATGCCAAACTGAATCCCGGATTTTTGGTTAAACGAGTAAATCCCATTGACGCCGGTTGTGAAACCAAATACAGGAGTTTCATATTTGTCCATCGTTTCCATGTTCGATTCATTGGATGAATTTCCTCCTTTCAACCGCAACCAGCGATACGAAACATTCGGCGAAAAACTGAGTCCGATCTGGAATTTTCCGGACGGAGCTGAAGTTGGCTGCGGACTGTCGGCTTTGTCCTGAGAAAAGAGTTTTATCTGGCAGGTAAGGAGGAGAAGAAAAACAAGGAATGTGCGTTTCATGGGCTTTATAAGGTGTTTTTAACTCTGAAATCTGATGGAATTACGATACAACGAACTTAATTAAAACCGGTAAAACACGCTGCAATCCAGACCGGCCGACCAGAGATAGCCCCGAACCGGAGTTTCGTTGATGCTGTTTACACCATACCGGAATATCGGCTCGAGACGAACATTGAATTGAGGATGCAACTGCCAGTCAACCCCTGCCGAAACCAGAATGGATCCATACAATTTCCGGTAGGTATCCGTGGTTGGCTGAATGCTTTCGGTCGTTCTGTCTGCATACACAACGGTGCTTATGTAATTCTCATTAAGGAAGTAATGGGTGCAAAATCCCGCACTGCCAAAAAACTTCAGATTATTCCCTGTGAATGTGTAATTCAGTTTGACGGGCAGATCCAGATAGTGGTACTCAAAACGATACTTCATTTTTAAGGGCGTACCGGGTTCTGGCTGGTTCACTCTCACCGTTTCATACTTAGATTGGTAGCCTGCTTTGGTGAACGTTGCACCTACCTGCAAACTCCATTTGGGGTGGAACGAATACAGGAACTGAATCCCGGATGTGAAGCCAAACGTTGGAATTTCATACTCATCCCGTGACTCCTTCAATTTTCTAAACGATTCTTCTGCCGTGAGTTTCCGGAATGAAACATTTGGCGAAAAACTGAGTCCGATCTGCAATTTTCCGGACGGAGCCGAAGTTGGCTTCGGACTGTCGGCTTTGTCCTGAGAAAAGAGAACAGATGGTAAAGCCAGGAAAAGGATGGAGAGAAGGAATATTTGCTTCATGGGCTTGATGTGATCAGATGGTTTGCCGAGGGAAATGGCAGTGTTCAAACAAACACAAACTTCTTTTGAACTCAAAACAAAAATTTGACTGTCCGGAAAAATATGAATAATCAAATGCTGTAACGCCAGCCCTACAATTCCCGGCATCCCCGCGGCCCGGATGGAAGCGGTAGCCCGCAGCAAGGGAGGAACGACCGAAGCGAGGACTACAAGCATACAGCCGGAATTTCCCGCCCAAATTTAACTCAACAGCAGAAAGGTCGCTGTTTCATTTATTGGCTACAGGCTTTTCATGTGGAAATTTCGGCATACCTAAAACGGGGTATTGCATTCGAAATGGTAAGGGTGTAGGATTGCACTACTATTTTCAATGATGCTGAATATGTTGAGATGCTTGCTTTTCCTTTTTATCCTGCTGACTTTGTCTGCACAACGGGTTTTCTGTCAGAACTGGTCACCGATTGGGGGATCGGGAAAGCAATACTTTAAAACGTTTAAAAGCACCGAAGAAGGGGAAGAGTTTTTTGCCAACCGGTTTGACGGAATGAAAGTCCGGGGCAATGATTCCCTGTTTTTCAGAAAAGGAAACAAGCCCGTCCTGAGGGGTGGCCATGCGGACCGGGCCTCAGATTTTGTGGC
>DAIOVD010000289.1:0-3029 GCA_036759185.1 Catalimonadaceae bacterium
TAGAGCAACTGCCTTCTAAGCAGTAGGTCTTTGGTTCGAATCCAAACGGGATCACTTCTAAGAAACGCGTCATACTTAAAGGTATGGGGCATTTTTTTGAATACACTTGCTCAGTTGGATAGAGCATCCCGACTAAAGTCGGGAAGGTCTTTGGTTCGAATCCAAACGGGATCACACAAACAATAAAGCCGCTTCTGATTGGAAGCGGCTTTATTGTTTTCTATGGGCGATGAAAAATTCATCTTCATAGAATTATTATTATATTTTTAAAATAAAAATAATAATAATTCTATGGAAACTCTTTTTGAAAACTTGGCGGAAAAAAAATCAGTTTATCAGGTTATCAATAAATAAAGAACAAATGAATATCCCTTGAATTCGTCCGGTATACCTGAAAGCCAGAGTGTAAGTCTATAATTTTAACAGAGAGAAGACAATTCTGGTCAGGCCAGCATCCCGGCCAGCCTTTCGCCGACTTCCGTTCCCATCGCCACGCCCATTCCGTTCATGCGGACGCCCATCACCAGACCGTTTCCGCAATTTTGAATGACCGGAACTTTCTCGGTTCCAAATGCCATGATGCCGGCCCACCGATGTTCAATGGTGAAGGACTGTCCTGGAGGTAAAATGAGATGCTGAAGGTAATACTCCAGTTTGTCCTGAATCAAAGACTGTAAACCGAGTTCATAGGTTTCCTCCCCTTTAAAATCCAGGTTCCGGCCCCCTCCGAACAAAACGCGTTCACCCACATTGCGGAAATAATAGTAGCCCTCATCCAAGTGAAAAATTCCTTTGAACTTCAGGCCCGGAATCGGTTTTGTAATGAGAACCTGACCCCGTCCCGGTTTGATGTCAAGTTCAGGAAACAACTGAGTGGTGAACGCATTGGTACAAACCGCCACCCGTTCCGCCGAAAAAACAACACCGGAATCGGCAACCGGAATCTGCCAGAAACCATTGATGTACTCGGGCAACTCCGCACGGCAACCCGTCAGAATTTCTACGCCTTTTTGCCGGGCCAGAGACAAAAGACTCCGCATCATTTTTCCAGTATCGATTTGTCCTTCCACTGTATTGGTGATGAAAGCCTGAATCGATTCCGTCTGAAAACCCAGCGCACCGACTCTGTCTGGTTCGGGCACAAAAACGTCTTTCTTAAAAAATGGGAAAAGAAGCTGGTTCAGGTGTGGTAAAACAGACTGATCGAAATATTCATCCTTCAGAAAAATTTCACCCCCTCCGTGTTCCTCATAACCCATTGCCTCATCACCCAAACGTGCCCGGAGTTTCTGCAAACCGGTGACCCGGAGTTCAACCACTTCCATCGCCCTGTCTTCTCCAAGTTGCTGGAGATCGTGCCAGATTTCAGCCGCAGACCCATAACAGGCAAAGCCCGCATTTTTGGTACTGGCACCTGTTGGAAAAACCCCGCGTTCCAGAACGAGAACCGAAGAATGGGGCGATTTTTCTTTAAAGGACAAAGCCGTGGACAACCCCACAATTCCGCCTCCCAGCACCACCAGATCATATGTCAGAAACGATTCTTTTTCCCAGAAACTCAGCATGCCGGCAAATTAGGCAGATTTCAAATTCAGATGAATGAAAAAAGGCAGCTGTACAGACAGACGGCGTTTTTCTTAAGTTTGAGCCATGATCCGCACCATCCAAACACTCGCCAAAGAAGTGGCGCCAAAAGTTCAGAACTGGAGGCACCACATCCATGCCAATCCGGAATTGTCGTTCGAAGAATTTGAAACCGCCCGTTTTGTATCGGATAGGCTCACCGAATTTGGCATCGAACACCAGCATGGCGTGGCGGGAACCGGCGTCGTGGGACTCATAAAAGGACGGAATCCGGAGTCCAGAATCCTGGCTCTGAGGGGTGACATGGATGCATTGCCAATTGTGGAACAAAACGAGGTTTCGTATAAATCCACTAAACCCGGCATCATGCACGCCTGCGGACACGATGTGCACACATCTTCACTGCTGGGCGCATCCTGGATTCTGCAACAGGTAAAGGATCAGTTCGAAGGAACGATCAAACTGATTTTTCAGCCCGGAGAAGAAAAGGTGCCTGGTGGTGCATCGCTGCTGATCAAAGAAGGTGTTTTGCAAAATCCCGCACCGCAATCCATTGTGGGGCAACATGTGATGCCGTTTCTGCCGGTGGGCAAAGTGGGCTTCCGGGAAGGGTTGTACATGGCCAGTGCCGATGAAATTTACCTCACCATTCATGGAAAAGGCGGACACGGCGCCATGCCAAATCTGGCCATCGATGTGGTCGCGATTTCAGCTCAGGTCATCACAGCCCTTCAGCAGGTGGTGAGCCGCAGTGCCGATCCCAAGATACCGTCCGTACTGTCGTTTGGTACCGTCATGGCGAAAGGGGCCACCAATATTCTTCCGAATTCCATCTATCTGGAAGGAACCTTCAGAACAATGGACGAAGATTGGCGGGCAAAGGCGCACCAGAAAATCCGCCAGATTGTAGAAGGAATTTGTGAATCCTTTGGAGCGAAAGCCGATCTGGAAATACGGAAAGGCTATCCGTTTCTAAAAAACGATCCTATCCTGACAAGGAAAATGAAAAAGTGTGCGCAGGACTATCTGGGTGCCGAAAACGTCGTGGATCTCGACATCTGGATGGCGGCGGAAGATTTTTCGTACTACACACAGGAAATGCCGGGCTGCTTTTACCGTCTCGGAACCCGGAACGAAGAAAAAGGAATCGTTTCCGGTGTGCACACTCCGACCTTTGATATTGACGAAGATGCGTTGGAAATCGGCTGCGGACTGATGGCCTGGCTGGCGGTCAACGAATAAATCGGTGTGGTAAAATCCAGCCTTCAGGATGGACCAGTGCCAGTAGATTCCGGGTTGGATTAATCCACACGTCTCATGCTAAAGCTTGATTTGCTTCGCCAACATTTCCTGCAAAGGAATCCTGCCTAAAATAGCTTTGGAATTTCCGGGTAAAACATAGGCATTACCCACACTGAACCGATCCTGAAACCGGATTTCAATCG
>DAIOVD010000290.1:0-2981 GCA_036759185.1 Catalimonadaceae bacterium
AGGAAAAAGATTACAGTCGTTGTGATGTTTTTGAGAAAAAAGTAAAAAAGATTACGCACACTGTGATCTTTTCGAAAAAAAAGTAAAAAAGATTACACCAGAGAATTGGGTGTCCAGGAGACGTTACTCCTATTGAGGACGCATTTCACAGGCCTGCTTTCAAAACTCATAATCCCGTTCCACCCGGGCAATGCGTGTTTTGTAGGATTTGTACCAATCGCTGCGTCCTTTCGACTGTGCAATTTTGTGGTCGGCGTTTGCTTTCCATTTCCGGATCGATTCGAGGTCTCTCCAATACGAAACCGTAATGCCCAGTTCGTTGCGTGCACTTTCGATTCCCAGATAACCGTCCTGGTCTTTCGCCAGTTCGACTAATTGATCGGCTGTTTCTGAATAACCGTTTTCGTCCTCCGTGCGGACGGAACTGAAAATAACGGCGTAATAGGGTGGGGGAGGTGTGTTGGCAATCATGGTATACGGGATGGTAATTTGTAAAAGGATGTCTGGCTATTTCTGGTAAAGATCAATGAAAGAACGTGTTTGATGATCAGCTCTTTTCCGCCACAATGTACACCTGCGGATCTCCGAACTGGTAGGGCGAACGTGATGGAGAATTGTAGTTCCCGATCACATGAAGACCACACTGCTGGAGCAGACGATGAATTTCGGCCATTGTAAAAACATAGTGTTTGAATGTATGCCTCTCCATGTGTTCTGCTTTCGTATAAGTCAGGTGGCTCACCATAAAACTTTGGTTTACCTCGTAGGTGTTTTCAATGTCCATTTTAATATCACCAAATGTATAGGATTTTGATTTTGGGAAATTGGCGAGAATGCTTTCAGCCACCATTCCGGAATTGATCACCAGGCGAGCACCCGGTTTCAGGCAGGCGGAAATTTTCCCGACAAAGGTCACCATCTTTTCGAAACTGAAATACCCGAAAGAGTTTCCCAAACACAATGCACCGTCAAATTTCTGGTTGAGTTCCAGGGTGAGGACATCGTGTAGAATGGTGGTGATGGACAGATTTTCAGTCTCTGTTTTTTTCTTCAGTCCGGTAATGAAGGTTTCAGAAATATCCACTCCCGTCATCCGGAAACCCCGTTTCGCCAGTTCCACCGAATGCCGGCCAAATCCACATGGAATGTCGAGAAGTGCTTGTCCTGGCTGTACATCCAGTTCTTGAGTCAGGAAATCTACTTCCTGTTTTGTCCATTCTTCCGGTACGGCCTTTTCCCAGAGTTCACAGTTGAGCCCTTTGAAAAAGTCTTCATACCAATTGTCCTGTACCTGGTGAGTCATGAGTGAAAGTGTTTTTTGTATGGAATTGTTCAAGGCTTTGATCTCCTCACAATGGTTGTAAATCCTTTCAGAATTTTGGGTTCTTCGAAATCGTAAAAGGTGATGAATACCAGATCGGTTTTCTTTTGGTCTGAAGGGTCGTTGTAGATGATTTCGTAGGTATCGAGCAACCCATGGCCGTTCATTCCATTTTCGGTTTCGTACATACAGCAACTTCCGGTGCGATGGAATTTGACCGGTTTACCATTCAGATCCCGTAACCAACCCAGGTAGCGATAGGCATTCCCAGGTCCGCCGTTGGCATCTTTCCCAACTTTCACCGGATTTTTCTGGGTTCTTCCGTAGGTATCATCGTCTGATACAAGGGTTAACCGGGCGAGTTGGTGTACCTCGAATTTGCTTTTGGTGGTGTCATCGCACCTTTCCGCTTTTCGGGCTGCATAGGGCATATCCAATTCTTTTGCTGCATGAAAATCCATACAGGCAGAATCCTTTTTCTCCAGCAATTCATAAATGAGACCTCTCTGAAAATACGCATCTCCTGTTCTGGGGTCAAGTGCAATGGCGGTGGTAAAATCGGCAATGCCACCTTCATAGTCGGTTAGCCTTTCCTTCACCACCCCCCGGGTCATGAAAGCGGGGTAATAGTTTGGATTGGTTTGAATGGTGGTATCCAGATCAGCGAGGCCGGATTCCATGTCGTATTCCGCCAACTTCGCCAACGCACGATGAAAACGGGCCTGATAATCGGATGGCTGGATTTCGAGGGCTTTTGAAAAGAAACGGATGGCCGCTTTGTATTTTCCGGCTTTGGCTTTTTTCTTGCCTTTGTAGTAGAATTTACTCACCGATTGCCCAAAGGAGGTAATGGCAATCAGCAGAAAAAGGAGGGACAGAATTTTGGTTTTCATACCGCAAAGAATTGAAAATATCTTTATTCCCAAACAGGGGTATTTGAGTAGTGGTCTT
This sequence comes from Catalimonadaceae bacterium, assembly GCA_036759185.1. Lineage (GTDB taxonomy): Bacteria > Bacteroidota > Bacteroidia > Cytophagales > Flexibacteraceae > CAMDMI01. The sequence continues at coordinate 2,273 of DAIOVD010000290.1, forward strand.
AATGATAAATGATGAGTGATGAATTATTCATCAATGTCATTCAGTTAAGGAGTAATTGGTTTTAGGATAAAAAAATGGATTGCAGTATTCTCTGTGGCTCTCCTTTTTTCTCCCCGCTCTCTGCGGTTAAGAAGACCTTTTAGGCATCAATTGGAGCTAGTTAATAATCAGACTCCTTTAAACGCAGAGTAACACGGAGAGAAATCCAAGAGAATCACGGAGTAATTCAAATTGAAAAAACAGAAATTCATGTGTTTTACGGAGCACAACTATTTGATTGCTTAACTTACTGATATTGAATTAGGAATAGAATGCGGAATGCAATGCAAAATGGTATTCTGGATGCTGGAGCCTCGTGGAAGCTGGCCATCCTGGTGATTGTCTGATTTCAATTTTTTTTCCTATCGCGTTTACCCTTTCTCCTAAATCCGCATACAGGATCAGAACCAAGTCCAAATCCTGTTTATGAAATCCGCTGCATTTGAAATTCAGATTCCCAGGCCTTGCACGGTTTCGGAATCCCGTTTTCGTCCACATGATACAGGAGACTGGTGTCTCAGTTGTAAAAAAAACGTGGTCGATTTTACAGAGATGAGCGATGCGGAAATCATCCGCTTTTTTCAGGACAAACCGCTGGATGCGCAACTCTGCGGAACCTGGCGGAACGATCAGCTGAACAAATCATTCCAACCGGCGCCGGTTTCTCAGC
>DAIOVD010000291.1:0-1115 GCA_036759185.1 Catalimonadaceae bacterium
GTAGGTGATCCCCAGCTTTCCAATTCGCCAGTTACAGTTATGGCAAAGCCTCCGTCATTAAACGTGCAGCCATTGAAAAACCGGAAGTTGCGTACAGTGAAGGCTCTACTTGCCAGAGTTCCGGATACCAGGAGTAGATTCGCAACCGGACTAGGTTCCCATGGACGCAGTTCAAAATCTGAAAAGTCGAATGTGGCACCGTCGTTGATCACCATGTTCTGATCGCCGCCCAGTACATACGCTCTGAATCGGAGAGGTGAAGCACCGGATGCCACCGGATCGGTGTGCTGGAAGTAACCCCCGTTGAGAATGAAGTCTTTCCCAATATTCAATACGTTGTTCCGCATTAAAAGGCTGGTATTGGCGCCGATTGTCAACGTGCCATTCAATGTAAAGGTAGATCGTGCCCGCAGCGTGACGGATCCCCTCACTTTTCTTGTTGACAGGTTGAATATCCGTGCAGAACCTCCTTCATTCATTTCATAGGTCCGGCTACCAAAAGACCAAACGGAATCAGGAGCCACGTCGATCAAGCCACCGGTTGCAGTGGAAGATACAGACTGGATGTCAAAAATGAATGGGTTCGCGGCTGCACTGGTTGCCTTCGCTCCACTAAGAAGAAGGGTTCCTCCACTCATATAAAAGGAATGACCGGCACTGGCCAGACTGAACGCCGCCTGTCCGGTTGAATACCCAAGTCCTCCAAATCCGAGTCCGACAATTTCGAAAGTTCCGCCATCCTGCTGGTAGAAAAAGTTTCCAGTTACACCGGCAAAATTCCGGAATTGAGTAAGGCGCACCGTTCCATTGGTGATGGTAAGTCCCCGGTTTCCGCCGGTTGGCCGGTAAATAATACCCGCTCCGTTCCGGCTGTTCAGAGTTCCGTTGGTTACCGTCAGACTTCCCTGCAACATGATACCTTCATCTCCACCAGTCCATCTGGCGAGGTTGGCTGCCATCAGGGCACCAACCTGGGTATTGGATTGATTGTCAGCTGTAATGTAAACCGAAACTCCGGCACCATTCAATATCAGATGACTCCGGTTGGGAATGGTGTAGTGAGGACCATAATTCGCAGGCGCAGCCGTTCCAACTGTGCTGTTCTGTGCTTCAGT
>DAIOVD010000291.1:1215-2937 GCA_036759185.1 Catalimonadaceae bacterium
TTCCATTTGTGCCACCATTGAGGAACACATTGACAGCACCGGTGAGTGAGTTCTGGTTCAGGACCGGTTGCGTTAGGTTGGTAAAGCGAATCTTTCCATTGTTGGTGAAGTTTCTCCCGATGGAAAGGGAATGATAGATATAAAAGTACTGTCCGGCACTCGTAGGCGTCCCTGTTATTCCAAACGCATTTGTGTTTCCGGTTCCAACCTTTATCCGGCCGTTTGTGTTCACAATCAGATCGTTTGCGATTGAAACAGACAGACGGACCGTTCCGGTATTGTTGATTGTAAATACACCCCGTTGAATCGTTAAGCTGCCGTTCATCGTCAGATTATGAAGTAAGGTAGCTGTTGATATGGTGTCGTTCAGGTTAATAATCAGATTGTTGTATGTCGCCATCGAGGATGGAAGAGTGAACGACGATGGAATATTGTACTCAAATGTTCCACTGTCTGCCTCCACAAAATCGGAATAGTCACCAGTTGGCAGGTTGAGTGATGAAATCCGTACATGACCTTTACCAAGCAATTGGCTGAATCCATGTCCTGTTGACGTACCAATGTTAAGCAAGCCTCCATTTTTTATGTACACACCACCCAGTGTTTTGTTATTTTGATTCATAGCCACGGTGTCTCCGGAAAGGATCACAACACGGTCGAAATTGTTGGGTCCACCGGAAGCAGGGAGTCCGACAGATGTAGACCCGGTCGGATCGGTTGTCCATGTGGCAGGCACAGACCAGTTTCCGTTTTGATATGTATAATATGTTTTGGGAAGAGCTCCCAGTTTTGAAAGCCCCCAGTCTTCTTCCAGAAATATATTGCCCGAGGTGTTTACACCAAACCGATCCGTTGCAATGTAGCTCGAAGGAACTCCATACGTGACAAGGCTGGCAGTTCTGGCCACATAATCAGGAATCCCTGATTTGTCAACCGGCCGGAAAAGAAATGATATCCGGGCATCTGAAATTGTCGCAATGTGCGATGTCTGCACCCTCCAGAAACGGCGTAAGATATCGGGTAGGGCAGAAGTAAATGGAATGGATTTGATGGAAATCGTAGCCGTATCACCCGAGTGAACCGTGCAACTCAGGTTGCTGATGATGGCAGGTGTATATCGGTTGGCACCCGATGTGAAGGTTCCTATAGGATAGGTTCCCAGAAGTTGGGTGGAGTTTGTACCCATTTTAATGATGGATCCCGGACCAGATGTGCCGTCCATCCGAACCATACAGGTACTGTCGAAACTTCCGTTCGGTGTCAGTGTAGATGTGGGTCCGAGGATCAGATCCTTTGTGTTCAAATCGAGAAACCCATCGGATTGCCATTGCAGAGTACCCATCACAGAAATGGACTGAAGCAATGAAAGAGGTAAATTCGTTTTATCCAGGTACAGATCCCGGAATTTTATTGTTCCGGTTCCTGAAATGTTTTGAGCCGCTGTTTTGTTGCTGAACATCAAAACCGATGATGGCGATGTTGAATAATTGAGAACCCCGTTGACAACCAGGTGCCCGTCTGTAATTTCAGTTGTGACCCCGGCACTTTTGACCACTGATTCCGGGTTAACAGTCATGGTGTTTTTCACCACAATCGGGCTGGTGATCGTTTTGATTCCCGATCCGGAAAAGGTAAGGTTGTAATAGTGCCGCCCCGCTGGAGTAACCCCATCTATATTGATGGTATCGTCCCCAAAGTATTCGATGGTTCCTGTGCTCACCG
>DAIOVD010000292.1:0-2934 GCA_036759185.1 Catalimonadaceae bacterium
CAGGCAATGAGCCGTTTTCGGTGCAGACCGAATACACCGATTGCCCCTGGAAGTCGGGTCATCAGATCGTCCACATCGGTATTCAGGGCCGCAAAATTTCCATGGAGAATATGCCTGCCAGCAACCTGGTGTTTCTTCTGGATGTATCGGGCTCGATGAACGAACCAAACAAACTGCCTTTGGTGAAATCTAGTCTTCGGTTGCTGGTGAACCAGATGAGGGCTGAAGACAAAGTGTCGATTGTGGTGTATGCCGGAGCGGCTGGTCTGGTTCTTCCACCCACCAACGGCACAGAAAAGCAGAAAATTCTGGATGCGCTTGAAGGACTTTCAGCCGGAGGATCCACGGCGGGCGGACAGGGAATTCTTTTGGCCTATAAAACCGCGAAAGAGAATTTCCTCCCCAATGGCAACAACCGGATCATCCTCGCCACAGACGGCGATTTCAATGTGGGCATTCAGAACCAGAACGACCTGCAGAATCTGGTGGAGCAAAAAAGAAAGGAAAATATTTACCTCAGTGTGCTGGGATTCGGCACCGGCAATTACAAAGATGCCCGCATGGAAACCCTGGCCGACAAAGGAAATGGAAACTATGCCTACATCGACAACCTGCTCGAAGCACAGAAAGTGCTGGTGAAAGAAATGGGAGGGACCCTGCTCACCATCGCAAAGGATGTGAAAATTCAGGTGGAGTTCAATCCTTCCAAAGTGCGGTCGTACCGGTTGCTGGGTTATGAAAACCGGCTGTTGCAGGATGCCGATTTCAACGACGATAAAAAGGATGCGGGTGAACTTGGATCAGGACATACGGTGACGGCTTTGTATGAAATCATTCCGGTGACAACAAATGAAAAGATCGATTCCATTGACCAGCTCAAGTACCAGGAAGTGAGGAAGAATACCCGTTTCAATGATGAATTGCTCACACTCAAACTCCGGTATAAACGTCCCGAAGACAGTACCTCCCAATTGATTACGCATGTGCTTTCCCAGAAACCGAAACCACTGACGGCATCGTCCGAAAACTGTCGGTTTGCCTGTGCTGTGGTGGAATTCGGGATGCTTCTGAGGAATTCGGAGTACAAAGCCAATTCGGCCTATCCGTCCGTTTTAAGTCTGGCCAAAAGCTCCAAAGGACAGGATGCGGAAGGATACCGGGGTGAGTTCATTCGTCTGGTTACCATGGCAGAGGGAATGAAGAAAGGAGGGGAGTAATTCGTTTTTTGTTTTGGGCAGTCTTTGAAAAACAGGAACTGCTGAGATCACAGTGATTTGATGCAGAGAGTCGTGGAGGGTATGTTGATTGACAATCCTCCCGATGTAAAATCGGGACAGGTTCAGCAGTAAAATCAGGCTCTTGCCATTCAGCCCACGTTTTACCGGGAACTCCTTCAGTATTCTGTTTGTCTGAGATTCCACATATTGCGGCATGATTTGTCGGATAGCCCTGGTTTGTTGGTGTTTGATTATTGGTTTTTCTGCGAATGCAACGGATGGTTACCGAAAAATGACCTACGCCAATTTCCTGAAACACATTGCTGAAACGAAGGGAGATACCGTCTTTCTGGAGAATGTCCTGTTCCAGGTTGAGGAGGGCTCGCATGCTGTGAATCAGGGCTTTAGTGCAGTTCAGGAATTGATGCGGAACAAAGGAACAAAATACGTGCCTCCGGATTCCGTACACATTCATAAGGTTCTTGTGCTGAAAGATGTGAAATTTGAACAGGATTTTTGTTTTTACAGGATGCATTTTCACAAGGGAGTGTATCTGGTGAATGCAGGCAATTCGGGTCTGGTCTATTATAAGTCTGTTTTTGATGAAAACGTATTGGTTACGTCCAATGATCCGGATTCACAGATCCGGTTTCGGGGATGTATTTTGCATAACAACCTGGATCTGAACAATGTTCAGATGGTGGATTTTTTTGGAACCACCTTTTATGGTTCGAATTTCCTTTCAGGTAATATTCATCATCTGGAAATAAAAGCATCACGATTTGAATTGCGGAATGCTTTGAAGTACCCTGATCGGCAACCATATAATCTTTCTTTCCGTTCGATCCAGCCAGAGCTGCCTCTGATGATGGAAATCTTCAAATCCGAATTCAACGATACAAGGCAACAGATGGGAATCGACTGGTTTTATTCGCAGTTCAATTACATCAATATCCAGAATTCACGTTTTGAAGTGCCGGTTTACTTATACCTGATGAAGTCGGAAAAGTGCATCGTTGAAGGATGTACATTTACAAAACCGATCGATTTCAGGGAACTCACCATTCAATCAGCCTCCACCAATATTCCGTTTTACCAGATTGCAGGAAAGATTGGCATTAAGGATACCTTTAATTCTACGTATCACCGGGATGAAAAACTCTATCAGGCTTTTACCAGCAAAGAACTGAGTCACGAGCGGAATTTTGATGAGCTGATCGCTGTGTACAGCAAATTGCTGGGTGTGTACAAATATCGTGGCGACCAGAAAAGTTACAATGCCTGCTACATAGAAATGAAAGACATTGTCAGCCGTAAAGCCAGATACGACTACCAGCAGGACCCTTCCATTGAGTCGCTTTTTGAATGGCGACTGGCTCAGTTCCTGAAGACGTTTTGCGATTATGGAACGAGCCCGGTGAAATCTCTGATCTTCTCCTTTTATGTGATTTTGCTTTTCGCGGGGCTTTATTTTCTTTTTCCCAGTGAGGAAGACAATCTGAGCCGAAAGAGGTTTTCCCGGTTCCTTACCCGTTCGGTGGATTACTTCAAGACAGATAAACAACTGAAAGATTTCCAGACAGAAAACATGGCCGGAGAATTGGAGAATCTGGCTTTTCTAAGGCAGAAACTTGAAGAGGCCCGCAAAGGAACACCTCGGATTGTTTCCTGGATTGGATGGCCTTTTTATGGCTGGATGTCGGTTTATTGTTCGTTT
>DAIOVD010000293.1:0-2898 GCA_036759185.1 Catalimonadaceae bacterium
CGGAGGAAACTAACTCAAAAATGACGAATAATATGGACAATAAGGAAAGGCTAATTTTGGCTTTAAAAAGAAATGAAGACCAACTTTTTTTTGATGAAATTATTACGTTAAAAAACGAAGGTGTTACTCGATCCGAGGTAAAACAAATCTTGAATGAAATTACCGAGATTTTTGCTGATGGATCTAAGGAATATGATTTGATTCTGGAGGCACTTGATATTGTAGTTGGATGGTGCAGACCAGAATTAAAAATTTGGCCGGACGAGTAGGAAGTCAAGTTAGCCTAATAAAACTAATCCTTGTTCAATGGATTCATTTCAATATGTTATTTTCCTTTGAAAAGAAATTGGGTATCCGAGTCGGGTTTGTTAGAGGATATGGAACTAGGAGTTTTACTGTTCAATGGTGAGTGTTCCTTACTAATTGCCAGCTACCATCTACTTACTACTTTTCGAGGCAGCCAGGATGTGTGTGTCGCCCACTGCTAAAGCTTGGCAAGCAGGGTTTTGAAACGTGGCGCCACTTTACTGGGCACATCATTCATCACTCCCCATTCAGTTCTTTCAACTCCATCTGCAGCATTTTGAGCTCCCATTGCTTTTGTTCTTTGGCGGAATCTTCAGGAAGAAAGGGCGTGATTTTATCCGTTTCTTTTTGGATCCAGGCCAGATCGAGCGGGGTCAGATCCGGGAATTCCGTTTTCATCCGGTCATAGAATTCAAGTGCATTCCGATGTGTTTGCGAAGCATTGCTCATTTGAGTCAGTTGCTCATTCAGGATCCGAATCCGGTTTTCCACTTTATCTATGCGGCTTCGTACGAAGGAAGGAGAAAACGTAGTTGAATTTTCATACGGCTGGTTGGCTTTCTCAGCTTTTATTCTGGCCATCAGATTGATCATATCCAGGCGGCGCTGGTTGAGATGGAAGGGAAATTTGCGGGTGCCCTGGGCCGATTTCGTAAAGGTGGAGCGGCTGATGTTGAAAAACCCAGCCAGTTGATGTTGCGTTAATCCCAGGAAATCAAGCAGGTCCTGAATAATGGTTTCTTTTTTCAAAGCAGTAGAGATTTGTCCCCAAAAAATTTGTCCCCAAATTAATGGACACAACTTTTTTGGGACAAATTTGTCACATTTTTTTTGTACTCATTTTTTTTGCGTACAAAAAATTGGGGACAAAACAGATCAATCAAAAGGTAGGGCAGGTATTTTGTTGAAATGAGTACGATTTACTCATTGTTACTGTTTCTTCCTGAGTTTCGGTTGGGGTCTTTTTTACAAAAAAAAGTCCGCCGTATCACAGCAGACTTTTCACTAACCAAAAAGCGAATGAAGATTATTCTGACCAGTACACCAGGTCAACTGTAATAGTTCCGTCTGGTTGTACAAGGCTCTTTTTCAATGTGATGGTTGTGGAACCGGTTCCGCTGAAATACCCATCAAACGAATCAAATGTGTAGGTTCCGGCAGGAAGAGTTAAGCAGGTGCCTTCCTGATTGGAAGGGTAGAAGTATTCGTTGGTTGTGGTGTTGTAACAATAGAATCCGAAAAGGTCTGAAGCGGCAACCGGAACACCGGCACTGTTCACCGTACGGACACATACCTGATAAGGACGGATCGTTTCGATGGCTTTGTTGAGTTGGGTAATCAACTGGTTGGCCAGCGTTGTTTCTTTGTTCAGATTGGTGGTCAGTGTTGGCAGAAGTTGCTGAGCCAGCGTTTTGTTATTGGCAAGCAAGGCATTCACTACCTGAATCCGGATACTGGTCACCACGTCAATCTGATTGACGATCTGTGTATTAAGCAGGTTGATTTTAACAGCTGCAAAACCATTGCCCGAAAGCGCAAGGGCATTGTTCAGATGGTACGATACATTGTCGGTATTGTCCAGAATCTGGTTCTGAGAATTCAGAATCGCTGTTTCAAACCCGGCAGGGGAGGGTACACCTGGCAGAAGCAGTTGCTTCGTGAGTGCGTTCACCGATTTTTTGGCTTCGGTTACACGCAGTTTGATGGAGTTGGCTTCTGTGACGGCAGAGGCAAGCTGGTCCATGGCGGGAGTCTGGGCCATTAATGTGGTGGCCAGACCAATGGTTGCGAGGATGGAAAAGATGAGGTTTTTCATAGAGTTGGAATTTGAGGCAAAGGAAAAGCCCGGATTTCACAGAAACGTTATGCCAACATTACCTTACCAACAAATTTGGACGGTGGCGTAGTTTGAAAGAAGTGTAGGTTCCACCGTTCAGTATGTCATCAGATCCTTCCAGAAAAAGACCGGAAACCTTCTGCAAATACTGGCAAAGGACTATCCCCGGTTTTTGGCTTTCGCATTCTCTTTGTACCTATGCAGAAGATTTACGAAAAACCAGATCTGTCATCCTTTAAAACAATGAGAAAATATTTCCTTTTTATCCTTTGCTTTTCGGCCATCACGTTTTCAAAGGCACAGACCAACCTGCAGGCAGGTGATGTCGCTTTTGTGTCCATGCAAAGTGGTCAGAGCGGGCAAACAGCCAAAGACCGTTTTGCCTTTATCCTGTTGAAAGACATCGATTCAGCCACCCATATTTTCTTTACCGACAATGCCGTTCTCAATTCTTCTCCTGTAAAATTTTGCCGGAACGAAGGCTTTTCCAGATGGAAAGCAACCAGCAGTTTACCAGCTGGTACCGTTGTTTCCATTTCCGAAGATTCGGTAGCCAGTTCCGGAATGGTGGCAGGAGGGTTGGCATTCAGCCAGACTGGCGATCAGATTCTGGCTTTGCAGATACAAGGTGCCGATACGATTATGCTGGCCGGAATCAGTTCCACGGGATGGGAGGCCACATGCGCATCCACCTGTGGCGGGACCAATAATAATAAAACCTGCCTGCCGGCACCATTGGCCGATGGAACCACCGC
>DAIOVD010000294.1:0-2885 GCA_036759185.1 Catalimonadaceae bacterium
AATGAAAACCGAACCCAAACCTTCTGTTCAGACAATGGGCAACATGTGGTTTTTGATTTTACAAATTTTGAAATTGGAGACGACGGTGATTCTTTGTTTGTGTATGATGGTAACTCTGTGAATGCCCCATTATTAGGGGCTTACCTAAGTTTTAGTCTTCCGGAGAAAATCACCTCCGAAGGAACCTGCCTGACATTCCGGTTTAAATCCACTGCCTCCAGTCAATGGAATGGTTGGAAGGCCATCATTTCCTGTTCAGGAGCTGATCCGGCCAGTCTCACGTATCCAATGGCATCGGGAGTACGGGCAACCTGCGGAGGAGTTTTTGCAGATGATGGAGGATTGACACTCAATTATTCGAGCAATCAGAACCGGGTACAAACGTTTCAATCCAAAGCAGGACAAAGAATCCGGTTTAACTTTCAGCAGTTTGCGTTAGAAAACAACGGTGATTTTCTTCGGATTTATGATGGCCCGACTGTCAACTCACCGTTAATCGGAATATTCACCGGAAGCCTCAGTCCGGGTATCATATCATCTTCCGGCAATTCCGTCACGTTTTGGTTTACATCAAATGGAAGCACCTCCGGAAACTTTGCTGCCACAATCGATTGCTTTGATCAGGCTCTGACTGCCTACAACATGAGTTCCGGAACAACCACCACTTGTTCCGGTATGTTTTATGACAACGGAGGCGTGTCGGCCAACTATCCGCTGGCCGAAAACCGGACCCAGACATTTTGTTCAGGTTCAACTCAGAAACTTCAGTTTACATTTAACAATCTTGCCTTCCGGATGAGCACTGGTGATACCCTTTGGGCATACGATGGCAATTCAACCAACAGCACCTTACTTGGATATTATATCTCGAACTCCTATGTAGAAACCATTACCAGTTCAGGAACTTGTATCACCTTCCGTTTTAAATCGGATTTCTCTTCGGCCACAGTTGATCAGGGTTGGGTTTCTCAAATTACCTGTACTTCGGTTACTCCACCTGCGCTTATATATCGGATGAGTTCGGGTCTTCGGGTTACCTGTTCCGGCATTTTTACGGATGAAGGGGGACTGACCGGAAATTACTTTGACTTCCCTTCATACCGGACCCAGACGTTCCAGTCACCCACCAACAGTCGTTTGCAATTTGAATTTACTCAGTTCCAGACACATTCAAATTCTGATGTGTTATATGTATATGATGGCCCGAATGAAAGCTATCCTTTGATTGGAACCTATGCAGTGAACAACAATCCGGGTACTATTTTATCTTCTGGCAATTCACTCACATTCAGTTTTTACACCAACTCTTCCAGTAACAGTACTGGTTGGGCCGCCAACATTTCGTGTGCCGGCCCGGCATTGCCGATTTACATCATGAGTAATAATCCGGTGAATGCATGTGAAGGACAATGGTTCGACAACGGGGGATTATCAAATTATCCGGCCAACACGACGGTTACGCAGAGCTTTTGCTCGCCCACCGGCCAAAGAATGGTCTTCAATTTCAACTTCTTTGGATTTTTAATTGGAGTAAACGACAGCCTTCTGGTGTACGATGGCAATTCAGTAAACAGTCCATTAAAGGCGGTCATCACCGGCGGTATGCCGATTGAACCGATTGTTTCATCCGGCTCCTGCATCACTTTCCGGTTTAAATCCACGATAAATTCCACTCAAATTGGGTGGTCTGCAAAATTCAGTTGTTCTGATAATCCTTCTCAACCCGATGTATTTCCACTCAGTACCGGATTACGTGTGGCCTGTTCCGGAATTTTTACAGATGATGGGGGGCTCACCGGAAATTATTCGGACTTGGTTGCCAAAAATTTAACGTTCCGGAGCAGCACGAGCGGGGCAAAAGTGCAGCTCAGTTTCAGTGAATTTGCTACCCAGGCCAACAGCGATGTTCTGTATATTTATGATGGAGGCACCATCAGTTCACCTTTACTTGGAAGTTATTCAGGGTTAAACAGCCCTGGAATTGTAACCTCTACAGGAAGCGAACTCACGTTCCGTTTTGTTTCAAGTTCCTCCATAAATGCTGCCGGATGGAAAGCAACTCTGGCTTGTGTGGCCTCTGTGCCTTTGGTCGGAACTCTGGCTTTTGGTCCATATTGTGCAGGCAGTGCTTTGAACATTCCGTTTACGAGTCCAAACCAAACAGCTGGAAATGTTTTCACTGCCCAACTTTCGGATGCCAATGGCTTGTTCAGTAATCCGGTGAATATTGGGACCGTTTCAGGCACCAGCTCAGGAACAATTCAGGCAACACTTCCTTCCGGGCTAACGTCCAGCGGGAATTACCGGATCCGAATCATCGGCAGTGCACCCGCTACAACCGGAAATCCTTCTTCTCCATTCAGTATTCTTTCGGTTCCATCCCAGCCTTCTGTAATTTCAGGATCTGCCTCGGTTTGTGCCGGGACCCAAAAAGTAAGTTATTCAGTAGCCGTCGTTCCAAATGCAACCAATTATGTCTGGTCCGTTCCAAACGGAGCATCTGTAGTATCCGGACAAGGCACCAATGCCATTCAGATTGACTGGGGTATTTCATCCGGGACTGTATCGGTTGTGGCTTCCAACGGTTGCGGAACCGGGACGGCACGCAATCTGGCTGTTACTGTTAACTCAGCGACAGCTCCTACTGGCGCCATCGTATCCAATGCGGTAAACAGCCAGGTCTGTGAAGGTGGCTCCGTAACATTTTCGGCCAACCCGACAGCGGGTAGCAATCCATCACTTCAGTGGCTCGTGAACGGAGTCGAATTTGCGGGAGCAACCGGAACACAACTGACACTAACCAATCTGATTTCGAACGTAGCAGTGGCACTTCGGGTGACACCAACGACTGGTTGTTTCAACCCTGCTGTTATAACAACCAATAC
>DAIOVD010000295.1:0-2868 GCA_036759185.1 Catalimonadaceae bacterium
CGGAGAACCTGAATGGAACCGTACTTTTTCGCCAGACCTTTTCCTGTTAATACCATTGCCGCAAAAATAGAGACAGTTTCCGGATTTGAAGCCCTAATCCTAAAACCAGTTGAACGCTATTCATTCGGAGCCAATGAACAGTCGAATCCGATTGGTTCTCCGTTTGAATCCAAACTTAACGAAACAAAAAAAGGCCACAAACCGTGACCTTTTCTGAAAAACCTGAAAGACGTTGATGCCTTTTATTTCAGTTTATCTTTGAATACTTTTTTGAATTTATCCACTTTCGGACGAATCACGTACTGGCAGTAAGGCTGATCACCGTTCAGATTGAAATAGTTCTGGTGATAATCTTCAGCCGGATAAAAAACAGATGCTGCCGAAACTTCGGTCACGATTGGTTTATCCCAGGCGCCGGAAGCATTCAGCTCTTTGATGATACGAAGTGCCGTTTCCTTCTGCTTATCAGTGTGATAGAAAATGGCGGAACGATACTGTGTCCCGATGTCATTTCCCTGGCGGTTTAATGTAGTCGGATCGTGTGTCTGAAAAAAGACTTCGAGCACTTCCTCAAAACTCACCACCGATGGATCAAATGTAATTTCGGCTACTTCGGCATGACCGGTTAGTCCGCCACAGATTTCCTTGTAGGTTGGATTTGCTGTTTGCCCACCGCTGTAACCGGACACGACTTTTTCTACGCCTTTAAGATTCTGAAAAATACTTTCGATGCACCAGAAACATCCGGCGCCGAGGGTTACGACTTCCATATTCGGATTGGTTTTTTGTTTAGGAGTTGAGGTTGGAGATTTCTTGATTTCCTTTTTCCGCTCCTGAGACTGAGCACAGGAAAAGGCCAGCAGCGAAGCGATCAAAAAGAAAAAGATAAATGGCTTTTTATGCATTTCTGAATTGTTTAGGGCATATAAACGCGTTTCAAATGAAACCGGATTTCAGAAAGGACGGAATCGAATCACTTCTTTCACGACCGTATCCTTTTCAACAATTACCGGTTCAAATCAATGTATGACCGGCACCGCATTACAACCGGAACAATTCCGATTTGTTCAGAATACCTTCCTTAGGCCAGCACTTCCTGATCCTTGAATGACTTCCTTGGACGAAGATTCAAGGTCTGAAACAGATTCTGGTCGTGATCCACTCCCGGATTGGGCGTCGTTAAAAGGCGCTCTCCACTGAAAATCGAATTGGCTCCGGCCATAAAGCACAGGGCCTGTTCCTCGTCGCTCATCATCACACGACCAGCTGACAATCGCACCATTGCCTGAGGCATCATAATGCGGGCGGTGGCAATCATGCGGACCATATCCCAAACGGGTACTTTTGGCTGCTTTTCAAGAGGCGTTCCTTCAACAGGCACCAACGCATTTACCGGAACGGACTCCGGATGGGACGGCATAGTGGCCAGCGTCACCAGCATCGCCACCCGATCCTGGTTGGTTTCGCCCATTCCGATGATCCCGCCGGAGCAAACCGAAATACCGGATTTGCGCACATTTTCGAGTGTATGGATGCGGTCATCAAACTGACGGGTCGAAATGATTTCGTTGTAATAACCTTCGCTGGTATCGAGGTTGTGGTTGTAGGCATACAATCCGGCTTCGTGTAACCGTTGTGCCTGCGATTCAGTGATCATTCCTAAGGTGCAGCACACTTCCATGTCCATGGCATTCACGCCTTTCACCATGTCGATCACTTTATCAAAATCTTTATTGTCCCGCACTTCTCTCCAGGCGGCCCCCATGCAAAAACGGGTGGAACCTTTGGATTTGGCATCGGAAGCAGCGGAAAGAACTTCTTCTACTTCCATGAGCTTATGCACTTTTACATCGGTGTGGTAGCGGGCAGCCTGCGGGCAGTAAGCGCAATCTTCAGGACAACCACCGGTTTTTACTGACAACAGAGTACAAACCTGTACTTCCTGTGCATCATGAAACTGGCGGTGAACGGTGGCGGCTTTGTAAACCAGATCCAGAAAAGGTGTATTGTAAATGGCTTCGGCTTCGGCCAGAGTCCAGTTGTTTCGGATTTCCGTCATATACGTTGATTATCCCTCAAACGGGATTGCAAATAAAAGAAGCAAACTGATACGGCCGCAGGGAATCTATTTCACTTCCTCGTAATCGACGTATTCGCCCAGATCTTCAATCGAAGGTTTGGATTGCTGGGTTTTGGGCTGACTGAATGTATCCACCCGGATTTCACCTTCCGGACGAGGCGCCTGCTGACCGGCTCCGCCAAATCCTGCGGAGTACTGGAAACCTTTCCCCGCATTTTTCTTAATCCAATAGCGAAGCCAGAGTTTGAACACGAATTTGACCACCTGCCAGATGAGGTAAATGATCAGAAGAGTGGAAATGAAACGCATAGGTCCTTACAACTGCGGTTGGTCCGGCAAAGTTCTCAATAGATTCTGAAAGGCCGGAATCGAATGCAAAACTAGGGTTTGTTTGGGACGAACGGAGTTTTTTGACCAAATCCTTTCAATTTCCTATCTATCTTTGCGCCCCGTCATGAAAAAAGTCGCTTTTTATACTCTGGGCTGCAAGCTCAATTTTGCCGAAACTTCTTCCATTTCAAGGAGTTTTGAGTCGAAAGGGTACCAGAAAGTGAACTTTGGCGACCCCACTGATGTGTACGTGATCAACACCTGTTCGGTGACCGATCATGCCGACAAAAAATGCCGCAAAGTGGTGTCCGAAGGTTTGAAAATTTCGCCCTCCGCCCGGGTTGTCATAATTGGTTGCTATGCACAGCTGAAGCCCGAAGAAATCGCCGGCATTCCCGGAGTAGACCTTGTGCTGGGTGCCAACGCCAAATTCGAAGCGGCCGATCATGTGGATAAAC
>DAIOVD010000296.1:0-2754 GCA_036759185.1 Catalimonadaceae bacterium
ACCCTCACATCAGGGAACCAGACTCTCTGCTTACCAGCAGATCCCGGGATCATTACCTTTCTCCTGCCGCCTTCAGGAGCCTCGCCTTTTACCTACAACTGGTTCTACAAGGACGGCCTTGTCGCCGCACCCACAGGCAGCAATCCGGGAGACTGGACCATCATCTATGGGGCAACCGGCAGTTCATACAACCCACCCGCCGGACTGGAATCAGCCAGAACCTATGCCTGCTTTGTGTCAGGTCCGAATGCCATCCGAAACTGGGCAACCGGTGCCAGACAGGTAAATGTGTACAGCAACGGAAAGATCAAAAACCTCTATCAACCTTTCCTCCTGACGGGAGATCCATTGCCGACGGGATTTGATAAGCTTCCAAATGGACCTGCCGGAATGACTTTTGGCTACCAATGGTATTACAAAAATGGCATTGTGCCGGAGCCGACCGGAACAACCACCACTGGATGGACCCTCATTGCCGGGGCAACCGGAACAGCGTACAATCCGCCGGCAGGCCTTACCGTTCCCAGGAGCTATGCCTGTTTTGTGACCCCTTCCAATTCCACCTCCTGTCTGAATAATCGCTGGGCCAAGGGCGTGCAACATGCCATGGTGTATCCTTTTATCAACGGAACCATAAGCATTGGACAAGATCGGATTTGCAGTCCAGCCGATCCGGGTCTCATTTCATTCACATCTCTTTTAACTCCCGGGACAACAAGACAGTGGTATTATCAGGATGGTCTGTCCGTTTCTGCCAATGGTCTGGATATGGAAGCACCGGTGGCGGGCTGGACGTTGATTCCTGGTGCAACATCGTTGAGTTATGACCCACCTGCCGGTCTCACCACCAATCGTGCTTATGCCTGCCGGGTGAGTAACGGACAATATTCCCTTTGGTCAAATGCTTTACAGATATACGTGACCAGCACAGTGACAGGTGTGATTTCAAATCAGCAAACAGGCTGTGCCGGCTTTAATCCGGCCCCTATCACCTTTGCTACCGTTCCGGTTGGTTCCGCTGATTACTATTTAAACTGGTACTATGTGGAAGATCCGAACATTGCCTGCCCGACAACTGCAAATTTCGCTCCTCTTAATTGGATAGCTTTGAATACAATCGGACCCATTTTAGCTGGTTCTATGTCCAGCGAATACCACGACCCCATCACCTCCGGTTCAAATGGCCGTACCTACATTCTACAGTTAAGTCCTGCATATACACCTAGCTGTGAAACACCGTATGTAACCAATTGCCATCGCATTTTTGTAAATCCTTGCAGGGAATCCTTTGATGAAGCAGAAGGCAATGAGAATCCTTCTGCGTTTTTAGGCGATGTTTTCCCCAATCCGGGCTCCGGCACCGGAGAAATCGAATACCACCTGCCTGCTGGTCAGTCGCATGGACAGTTTACCGTCCGCACATTGGATGGAAAACTGGTTTTTCAACAGGACATAACCTCCGGCAACTCCAGGATTCAGCTGGACCGCACCCGGTTCCATTCCGGCATGTATTTCTATACCCTTGAAGCCGACGGCATGTCACCGGTTGTAAAGAAAATGGTGGTGCAGAAGTAGTGGTTTAAGGTTTGGAGTTAAAAGTTAAGCGTTCGGAAATACGATAGATTCGTTGGTAGAATGATTGTGTAAAACTTTCCGGACGCAACCGGCGGCGGCAACACATCCTCCAATGATTGGTAAATGAGCTGATACGAACAGGTGCGGATAAACACCCCGGTTTTATTAAAACAGTGTGCCATTTTCTCAGGACGACTTCTGAATGGCCTCCATTTCCTCCTGAATCAGCTGGATTCTGAGAGCCAGACATTGGGATTCGATGCGGTTTTTAATAGAAGCCAGTTTCACTTCCTGAGGACTGAGCCTTTTTGTTTTGCTTTTCATCGCTTCTTTCCAGATATGGTCCTGCTCCGGATCCGTTCTGCTTTGGGCAAGAAGATCGAAATGCGAAAGCAGGAATCCGAGAGCGTCACCGGACGTGGTAGAACGGCTCTCCTTTTCTACCTTATTATAAAACTGTTTTTGTGCACGTCCTGCCACTGAAGCCATGGACCTAAGTTCTTCGATCAGATAAAGCCGATCCGATTCCGTTGTTTCCGGTTCCGATAGCGCCCAGGTAGCCAGCAACTGATTAATTTCAAAAACGCGGACAAGGGCAGTACCGGGCAGATTTCGGTTTCCACCTTCCGTCATTGTATAAAGCGAATACGACATTCCCAAAAGCTCACTCATTTCGAGCTGAGTCAATTGAAGTCGAATCCGCTGTTCTTTGATGGATGAAGTTGTTTTCATTGTGTGGATTTTTAGCGCTCGCAAATAAACCACACAAACGTTTTTGTCCAAATTACTTGTGTGGAATTTTGCGTGTGGATTAAAATCCACACGAATATTTCCACACAGATGGTTTCGTTAAAATGGGTTGTGTGGATTTTTATGTGTGGAATAAAAACCACACACTTATTTCCACACTTGATTTTTGTATGGTTGCCAGTGAGGTTCCTTCGATGGGGGCTGTCCAAAAAGTACAATATATTTACCCCAGAGATAATGAGATTATACAAGAAGGGTCGTAGAGGACTGAAAATCAACACATTTCTCTGTGATTCTCTGCATCAAATCTCTTTTAACTCTGCGGTTTCTGTCTTTTTGGACAGCCCCAAACATTAGGAAATTCCCCCTTTGGAGCCTGTCCCGATTTTACATCGGGAGGTTAGGGGCCCACCAACTGTTCAAACAACC
>DAIOVD010000297.1:0-2727 GCA_036759185.1 Catalimonadaceae bacterium
TATGTCTGCAAAAATCGAACTCGTCTTCCTTCTCCTATTGTTCAGTTCTGTCGTGGCTCAGGCCGGTGACTCATCAAACAACCCGCATCCGGAAGCCCGGGGCAAGGTGATCCTCAAAGGCAAACTGATCTACTCTGAAATCCGGATTGCTGCCAGTACCCAGGTGGTTTGGGACATTCTCATGGATTTTGCTGCTTACCCGCAATGGAATCCCTTCATTAAAGAAATCGCCGGCGATTCAAGCGTTGGTAACCGGATCCGGGCCCACATCGTCCCACCCGGACAGAAGGGAATGGTTTTCAAACCACTGGTTCTTGTCAACGAACCCGGCCGTGAATTCCGCTGGATCGGCAAACTGGGCATTTCGCACCTGTTCGACGGTGAGCACACCTTCACCCTTACGGACAATGGCGATGGCACCTGTACCTTCCACCAGTACGAACATTTCCGGGGCATCCTCGTTCCGCTCTTCGCCAAAATGCTAAACGTGAACACGCAACAGGGCTTTGAACTGATGAACCAGAAGCTGAAGGAAAAAGCGGAGAGGGAGTTATGAGTTAAGAATGAAGAGTGAAGAGTTAAGGGTAGTAGTTCGTTTGGTGGCAGGTGGTGGGGGAAGAAATGGAATATCCAGCTAGGAGCACTGCATACTCAATCCGCTTTGAGCCTTGATACTGAGCACACACCTGGTGACAAGCCGGAAATGGCCTTCTGGCTTCCATCAGACAGGACACAGAAAGGAAACAAAATCGTAACAATCCATTCACAAAGGCTTTTTTGGTGCTGACCAATAAAAACAGGCTTCGCTGGTTATTATTCGTTCTCTTGCTTCCTCAATATAGGGTGACAGTACGCAAATGCATTTATTCGACATGCCATCTGCGCCAGACAAAGTTTGTAAAATCCGGAGGCGAAGTATTCAGTCGATTATTTTATCAAACGGTTAACAATAAATTAATATGAAAGGAATTACAATGAAATTTACCGGTTCTACACCTTCTGTGAATGCCAAAACAATTCTGGCCTATCCGGATGTTAAACGAATGTAAAATCAGAACCAGAAGAAAATCTACCAATCAAAACCTGCCACACCTCTAAATCAAGCAATTTATATTGAGCAACTTATGAAAGCGATCATCATCTTACTGGCCACAACACTGACACTTTTTTCCTGTTCAAAAGAAGAAGGCTTCGGAGGTCTGGCCTCACTGTCTGGCAAAGTGTATGCGAAGGATTACAACTCGAATGGCAAATTAATAGACGAAGGCTACCTGGGCGACGTCACCGTTTACATCGGTAAGAAAGACGACCCGCATTACCTCGACAAGTTGAATTCATCCTATGATGGCTCGTTCCGGTTTAAATTTCTGCATCCGGGCAACTATGATGTCTGGGTTTTTGGTGATTGCGATACCTGCACATGGGATCAAACCTATATAAAAAAGACCATCAAGATCAATGGAAAAAAGGAAGATGCTGTACTGGAAGATCTGATCATCACAATATGACGATGTTCTCCCACATACATTCCGGGATCAACAAAATGGAAAAAGTGAGTCTCGCAAGCCTGGACTCCGTTTCATTGCAGAACCGGGTGGACAGTAAGTACATCGTCTCGCAAAAACAGCTATCGGCCATTTTTCAGTATCTGGAAAAAGAATACTTTGTTCTCGAAATCGAAGGAAACAGCATTTTCAGCTATGAGAACAACTATTTCGACACCCCAGATTTTCAGTTTTACAAAGATCATCACAACGGGTATTCCCACCGGATGAAAGTTCGAAGCCGGAAATACCTGGAATCGAACCAATGCTTTTTTGAAATCAAAAAGAAGATTCACCTGGAAAGAACGCAGAAGTACCGGGAAGGAATCGGCGAGATTCTGACCGAAATCAACGGGGACCGTCTACAGCAGATCAAGGAATTCTCGAAACGGAAAATCACAACGATTCAATTAATCCTTCAGAATAATTTCAATCGGATAACCCTTGTCGACAAGCAGTTTACCGAGCGGGTCACGATCGATACCAACCTGACATTCATAGACAAGAATCAGAAAATCAGCTTCGGAGAAATTGCCATTATCGAAATAAAGCAATCGAAAAAAATTGGGTTGCAGACAAAGCTCACTGCCTACCTGAAGGAAAAGAAAATCCGGGAGCAAAGCATAAGCAAATACATTTTTGGCGTGATCTCACTGCTCCCAAACATGAAAAAGAACAACTTTTTACCAATGATTAAGAAGATAAAAAACCTAAGCAACGATTAAATGGAAGACCAAGAAATAACAGCCGGATTCGATCTCATCAATTTTTCAATCCGATCCATAATCGATGTTCTGTCCATCCTGATTCTGGTTGGCGCAATCTATTATCCGAAGCATAAAAACAAGGACTTCGTATTCAACTTCGTCTTATTCAATGTTGTAAACTTTATTATCTGCAGTCTGCTTGGGGCAGCCAAAATCAACGTGGGATTTGCGTTTGGTCTGTTCGCCATGTTCTCGATTATCCGGTACCGGACCATAGCCATCTCGATCAAAGATATGGGCTATTTCTTTGTGAGCGTCGCCCTCGGAATGATCAATGCTCTTAGTTCCATTAACGACCACAACTGGGTCCTTGTCGTCTGCAATGTCGTCATCCTACTGTTGACGTATGGGCTGGAAAACCTCAACTTCCTCACAAACGAGAACTCCAAAGATGTTGTGTACGACAATGTCGAACT
>DAIOVD010000298.1:0-2711 GCA_036759185.1 Catalimonadaceae bacterium
TTTCCGTCTTCCCCAATCCGTTTTCCAACAAGATCACTTTGCAATCGGGATCGGCGGAATCTCTGTCAGTTTCTCTCTGCGATCTGATGGGGAAAGAAATTCAGTCCGTACACTTCACAGGTGCTGCAGAAATGTCCCTGACCCACCTTCCGGACGGAGTCTATCTTTTGAAAATCCCATCCCGAAACCAGACGCTGAAACTGGTGAAACAGGAGTAAGAGTTTACATTAATGATTCAAAAAATCAGTAATGGTATAGTAAGTTCGAAGAGGTATCTATTCAAGTTATGACTCATTAACCATGTTTGTCGACTTACTTTGCTTCTTCCCGATTTTTACTTTCTTTGTCTGATAAAAGACTGGAAACGAATCCGGTTGAAGAATCCATTTACTGCAATCCTATATGAATTCCCTTTACAAAATCCGCCATTGTTGCCTTGTCTTTATCCTTTGGTTTTTGTCGTGCAGTGTCATGGCTCAAACACCAGATTGGAAATGGCAGAATCCCTTGCCAACGGGCGACGTTCTGAAAGACGTTAAATTTGTGACACCGGAAAAAGGCTGGGCCGTCGGTAACAACGGTACCATCCTGAAAACAACCGATAAAGGTGAAACATGGTTGGTTTATGAAACAGGTGTTCAATCGGATATTCGGGCTGTTTCGTTTTCTGACTCCTTGCATGGGTGTGCTGTTGGTGAAAATGGATTGATTCTGAAAACAACGAATGGAGGGGCAGACTGGCAGGTATCAGTAAGTGGTTCAATAGAGAATTTACTATCGGTTTTTTTTGTGAATACTCTTAAGGGATGTGTTGTTGGCAGCAATGGCACAATTTTGCGAACAACCAATGGGGGTAACACCTGGAATACTTCATACAGCGGAATCACTGTGCCGTTTACTTCGGTTTGGTTTGCCGATTCCACAACGGGCTGGGCTGTTGCATACGACGGGATCATCCGAAAGACCACCAATGGCGGACTTAACTGGAGTTCACAAACCAGCAACACAACCCATCATCTTTTTTCAGTTCGATTTATCAACAAATTTCAAGGCTGGGCTGTTGGAGATCAGGGAGCGATGGTTTTTACAAATGATGGTGGAAATTCCTGGATTCCCAGGCATCAAACCGGGCCTTTTCAGCCCACTTTCAAATCTGTTTATTTTTTAGGTGGTCAGGATATTTGGGTAACCGGGTATGGGTTATTAATGAAATCAACAAATGGAGGTACTGATTGGCAAATATTATTTTACACTTTACCATTTGATGTTGTGCATTTTTTTGATGACCAAACCGGCATTGCAGTTGGTTATGGTGGCATCGGGAAAACAACAAACGGTGGAACTTCCTGGGAAGAAGTGAATAAAGCGGAACGGAATTTCCTTCGGTCTGTTCGGTTTTCTGACCCAAATACGGGCTGGGCAGTTGGGAATGATGGCACCCTTCTCAAAACAAGCAATCGCGGTAAGAACTGGATCAGGCAGAATATCGGGACTACGGATCATCAGAATTCCGTGTTTTTTGAAAACCCTCAGAAAGGTTGGATCCTCGGAGATAGTAGGTGGATTTTGAAAACGAACAATGGAGGACAGAGCTGGGAACCGCAAGACACGGAAGTTTCATTCAGTCCTGAATCCATATATTTTATCACCAGCCAGAAAGGTTGGATTTCGGGAAGTGATGGAAAAATTCTGACTACGGCCAACGGAGGAGCAACCTGGCAGAAACAACAAACAAAGACCATCCAAACCCTGCGTTCGGTTCAATTTGTGAATGATAGTGTTGGTTGGGCCGTAGGCGACAGTGGCATTATTTTACACACCACAAATGCCGGAAGTTTATGGATAAAACAAGTCAGCGGAACGAACGTAGCACTGAATCAGGCATACTTTATCAGTGACCAGATCGGTTGGGCTGTTGGCAATAATGGAACCTTTCTGAAAACCAGCGACGGAGGAAATTCCTGGACGTCTCAAACACTGGCGCAGGGAAAATATCTTTACAGCATTCAGTTTACTGATTCATTGCATGGCTGGATTTCAGGTGAAGAGGGAACATTACTTCATTCCACAGATGGGGGTAATTCATGGGAATCAACACCGAACAGAGCCACTTCCAACGGATTATATGGGATTTATTTTGAACCATCCGGAATCGGATGGGCAGTTGGCTACAATGGCACCATCATTTCCAACTCCGGATTGGATGATGGAATCGCACGCAGTCTGATCAAAGGTAAATTGTTCGAAAAGTCTGGCAGTGACTGTAACACCACAAACCTTCCGGTTTCGGGTCAGGTAGTGAAAGCCACACCCGGTCCTTTTTATGGATACGCCCGAAATGATGGCAATTATGAGCTTCGGTTGCCTTTGGGCAACACCCCAACTACGTATGACATTTCCACTGCGCCAACGGGCAATTCTGCTTATCAAACATCATTGGTTTGCCCGCCCGGCGGGGTTTACAACATTGGTCTCGACACCCTTCCAGATACACTGAGTTACAAAGACTTTGGTTTCGATGTATCCCACTGCCATTTACTAAAAGTGGAAATCGCCTCGAACCGCAGACGACGATGCTCTGGGAATCTCACTACGGTTTGGTATTTCAACCATGGCTCTGCTCCGGCACCGGACGCGTATGTTCTGGTGGAATTCCCCAGTTGGGTGAGCCCTGTCTCCGCTTCAAAAGACCACACAACCATCAATGATTA
>DAIOVD010000299.1:0-2680 GCA_036759185.1 Catalimonadaceae bacterium
TCCAGTGCAACGGTAATTTCCTGATCGTTGGCCACCACCCATCCCGGGATGTTTTCGGAACGGATTTCCAGATCTTCGGTCACCAGCGTCATTTTTTCTCCATCCAGTTCTACATCCAGACTTCCGGTTTTTTCATATTCATTGATCTGAGTCTGGCTCAGGCCAGCCACCAGTTCGCCGAAGGCTTTCAGCTTTGGCCCCAGTGTTTTACCGAGTTTCTTGAAGTTCGGTTTGGCAGATTTTTCCACCAGACCTGCCGTATCTTCAATGTATTCCAGTTGTTTGATGTTGACTTCCGAAAGGATCAGATCCTCCACTTTTTCCATGCTGGCACGGAATTCTTTCGACACCACCGGAACCAGCATCCGGCCCAATGGCTGACGGACCTTCAGCTTGTGGTTTTTCCGAAGTGAGTGAACCAGTGAAGAAGTGCGCTGTGCCAGATCCATCGCGGCTTCCAGATTGGGATCAATGGCTGCCTCCGAAACGGACGGGAACAAGGTAAGGTGAACCGAATTGGATGCCCCTTGATTGGTGACCGACCGATACAGCCATTCTCCAAAAAACGGAGCAATCGGCGACATCAGTTGACTCACCGTCAGAAGGCACTCGTGCAATGTCTGATAAGCGGCCTTTTTGTTGGCCGTCATTTCTCCACGCCAGAAACGTTTCCGACCCAGACGAACGTACCAGTTCGACAAATGATCGCTCACAAAATCCTGGATCGCACGTCCGGCTTTGGTTGGCTCGTAATCAGCATAATAGCCGTCAACTTCTTTCACCAATGAAGCGAGTTTGGAAAGCACCCAGCGGTCGATTTCGGTGAGATCAGCATGGGCGACTTTGTTGTTTCCTTCCACCGTGTAGCCATCGATGTTGGCGTACAATGCGAAGAAGTTATAGGTGTTGGCAAGCGTTCCGAAGAATTTGTTCCGCACTTCGGTGATACCATCGAGGTTGAAACGAAGGTTGTCCCATGGATTGGAATTCGTGATCATGTACCAGCGCACCGGATCAGGACCGTAGTTGCGGATGGCCTCAAACGGATTGATCACATTTCCTTTCCGCTTACTCATTTTCTCGCCGTCCTTATCCAGAACGAGTCCGGTGGAAACGACGTTTAAGAAAGCAGGTGAAAGTGCGTTGTTGATTTCCGCATCATCGCTCAGCATCGAGGCGATGGCATGCAGCGTAAAAAACCAGCCTCTGGTCTGATCCACACCTTCTGAAATAAAGTCGGCCGGGAAGTTCTTGTGGAAAACTTCCTGGTTTTCAAACGGATAATGCCATTGTGCATACGGCATGGCACCCGAATCGAACCAGACGTCGATGAGGTCGGTTTCGCGTGTCATGGGTTTGCCCGAAGGCGAAACCAGCACGATGTTGTCTACAAACGGACGGTGCAGATCGAAGTTGGGCGATTCGGTCAGATCCGTATGCATGATGCCGGCTTTGATGGATTTCTGCACCTCTTCTTTCATTTGGGCCACGGAGCCAATGCACAATTCTTCGGTTCCGTCCTCGGTGCGCCAGATCGGCAAAGGAGTTCCCCAGTAGCGGCTGCGGCTCAGGTTCCAGTCGACCAGATTCTCCAGCCAGTTGCCAAATCGACCGGTTCCGGTGCTTTCCGGTTTCCAGTTGATCTGCTTGTTCAGGGCAATCATTTTGTCCTTCACTGCCGTCGTCCGGATAAACCAGCTGTCGAGCGGATAGTACAAAACCGGCTTGTCGGTTCTCCAGCAATGTGGATACGGGTGGTCGAATTTCTGAACGTTGAAGGCCCGGTTCTCGGTTTTGAGTTTGATCCCGATCCGCTCATCTACAGACAGGTACTTATCTCTTCCCTGTTGCTGCCGGGCTGCTTCTTTTTCTTCGTCGGTGAGGTATTGTTCCTTCACCGGTTCGAGTGCATAGTCGGTGACTTCTTTTACAAACCGGCCCTGTTTGTTCACAAGCGGCATTGGTTTGCCATCTTCCCCGGTGACCATGATCGGAGGAATACCGTTTTGCTGGGCTACCCGGAAATCGTCGGCACCAAAAGTCGGGGCGGTGTGCACCACGCCGGTTCCGTCTTCGGTGGTCACAAAATCACCGAGGATAACACGGAATGCAGGCTGATCCGGCTGCACATACGGCATCAGCTGTTCGTATTCGATTCCTTCGAGCTGAGAACCTTTGCACTCGGCCACCACTTTCCAGGGGATCAGTTTGTCGCCCGGTTTGTAGGCCACAAAGTCGCCGTCCTTGCCGGCTTCGTTGAAATAGGAACCGACTCTTTCTTTGGCACACATCACCGAAACCGGCAGATAGGTATACGGATTGAAGGTTTCGATCAGTTGATAGTCAATGTTCTTTCCAACGGTCAGAGCCGCATTGGATGGAAGTGTCCATGGCGTTGTGGTCCATGCCAGAACGAAAACTTCGTGACTGGTGTGGGTAAAAAGGAATTCCGATTTGTCATTTCGGATCACCTTGAACTGAGCCACAATGGAAGTGTCTTTTACTTCTTTGTAGGTTCCGGGCTGGTTCAGTTCGTGGGAACTGAGACCTGTTCCGGCCGCCGGCGAGTATGGCTGAATGGTATATCCTTTGTACAGCAAGCCTTTGTCGTACAGCTTCTTGAGCAGGAACCACAGCGATTCGATGTAGTCGTTTTTGTAGGTGATATAGGGATCATTCA
>DAIOVD010000300.1:0-2675 GCA_036759185.1 Catalimonadaceae bacterium
ACTAAACTTAATTTCAGGAAATGCGTTGTGAGGTTTGGAACAAAAGCCTGATGATCGCATTAGATATATCTAATTTTTATGATGCTGTTTTTTTGATTTTTTTGGCCGTTTCTCTGACTTTCCATTTAAAAAATTATCCAACCTGACAAACTTAATCCGCTGAAAACCAATCAGCACATTTCTATTACCCAATTATGACCCACCTGCTATGCCACAGATGAGAACCCTCATCATTGAAGATGACCCGGCCTGCCGCCAAAAACTCAACGAAATATTTAATAAATTCATTCCCGATGCCGTAGTGGTTGGTGAGGCCGAAACGGTATCAGATGCACTTGCTTTTGTGAAGAAAGAAAAACCACAACTCCTCTTTCTGAATACAGAATTGCAGGGAGAAAGCGGATTTCAGATTCTGGAGCAGGCAGGGAAAATCAATTTTGAAATCGTTTTTACAACTTCAGACAGCGGGCATGCCCTTGAAGCATATAATTATCCGGCAGCAGATTTGCTTCTGAAGCCTCTCACTCCGGAGCTCGTCAAACGGGGATTTACCCGGGCCATGGATCGGTTCTATTCGATGAAAGTCTACAATGAGAATCCCATGTTGCTGGACTTTGAGCTGAAAATTCCGGATGGGAAGGATGAAAAGATATTCCTGATTGAACATGTCATCCGACTTGAAGCCCACCGAAGTTATTCCTGGATCATCACCACAAATGAACCGCCTTACCTGGCAGCAAAAAACCTGGCGATGCTCGAAGAAGCACTTCTCATCAGGCAGTTTATCCGGGTTCATATATCTCACCTGGTCAATACCCGTTGCATCAAACAATTTCATGCTTCTGAAAACCTGATCGAAATGAAAGACGGCTCTATGGTGCCGGTTTCAAGAGAACGAAGGAAGGAATTGAAGAACGTCCTTCTTCAGTACATCACCGGATAGGTAAAACCTCCAATCGTAGGTTACAGGAAAAACTGCTAAGCTTGCATTCCGTTTGACGACCGGGTTTCTACGGCTATCCAACTTTCTCCTGTGAAAAAAACTATACTGCTTTTAACCATTCTGAGTCTTTCTGCTTCGGCGGCCTTTTGCTGGGACATCATCCCAAAACCCAAAACAGAAAAGCCAGAAAAAGAACTTTGTGGTCTCAATCCCACCTGGAAATGGATGGCGGGTCCGGATTCAACGGAAGCAATACGAACGATGTACCGTCAGTTTGAACGTTGGGCAGACACTACGGCAACCGGTTATTTCAAACCCCTTGAGCTGTTTGAAAAGTGCCCACGGGTAGTGAGTATCCAGATCGACAAAGGCATTAAGACCGGAAGCGAAGGCTATCAGATCCGGATGAAGAAAGATGAGATTGTGGTTTCATCAAAAACCGTTCGGGGCCTGTTTTATGGATTAGTGAGTCTCAAACAACTGGTCTTTCCTTTGTTCAAAGAACGCAAACCATTTACTTGTGGCACCATTCTGGATGAACCACGGTTTGGCTGGCGGGGAATGCATCTGGATGTGAGCCGCCATTTCTTCTCTGTCCGTGAAGTGGAGACTTATATTGAAATGCTGGCCCTGCATAAAATGAATGTGTTTCACTGGCATCTCACCGACGACCAGGGCTGGAGAATGGAAGTGAAAGCCTTTCCTAAATTAACTGAAGTGGGCGCTTACAGACCACAGACCATGAACGGTCACCACCGCGATAAACCACGAACATTTGATGGCAAACCATATGGAGGTTTTTACACACAGGATCAGATCCGTCACATTGTGCAATACGCTGCCGAACGAATGATCACGGTGATTCCGGAAATTGAAATGCCGGGACACTGTCAGGAAATGATCGCGGCTTATCCGGAACTGGCCAGCAAAGACACCACCACCGAAGTGATGACCGTCTGGGGCGGAACCGATCATATTCTCAATCCCTTCCCTCCTACTTTCCGCTTCCTGGAAAAAGTGCTGGACGAAACCATGGCGTTGTTTCCATCGGCCTACATTCATGTGGGGGGTGATGAAGCGATGAAAAAGCACTGGCGGAAAAATCCGAGGATTCAGAAGTTTAAAGACAGTCTGAAACTGAAAAATGAAGACGAACTGCAAAGCTGGTTCATCCAGCAGATCGATCATTACCTGGTTTCAAAAGGACGGAAACTCATGGGCTGGGATGAAATTCTGGAAGGGGGACTTGCACAAAATGCCGCTGTGATGAGCTGGCAGGGCGAAAAAGGAGGAATTGAAGCCGCCAAAATGAAACACTATGTGGTGATGAGTCCGGGCACCCATTGCTATTTTGACCATTATCAACATGAACCTAAATCGGAAGAACCGCTGGCGATTGGTGGATTGACTACACTGGAAAAAGTGTACAGCTACGATCCGCAACCAGCCGTTCTTTCGGCCGATGAAAAGAAATACATCATGGGCGCTCAGGGAAATGTGTGGACCGAATACATCCAGACCTTCAGCCAGGTGCAGTACATGGTGTTGCCGAGAATGGCGGCACTCAGCGAAGTAGTCTGGACGGAAGTGCCGGCCAAAAACTATCCGGGATTCAAACAGAGACTTCAGCCTTTAAGTGCTTTATATGGTGCACAGGGCTGGAACTGGTGCCGGAAAGAAATGCCTTAACGATTACAGATTGACCGCCGGATAAGTAGCTGAATACAGAGAA
>DAIOVD010000301.1:0-2652 GCA_036759185.1 Catalimonadaceae bacterium
ATGAAAACGCTTGTTGTGCTGACCATACTGCTGGTGACTTTTTACTGTACATCACGAGAGAAATCCCAAAGCCATACGGTTCAAAATGCCCTGGCAAAATATGATGTCCCGATGCCTGAACCTCGCCCGGGTGAATGGCTCCATGAGCACAAAGAGACAGGACAGTCGTTGCAAACCTATTTTTCCATCAATCCCAATTCGCCGACTTCAGACCGGAATCTGATATACCTCCAGCCGGTTGGTCATTTTTCTTCGGCACAGAACCAGATTATCGGGAAAACGGCAGCCTACCTTCAGCTTTTTTTCGGATTGAAAACAGTGGTTTTAAAACCCATTTCAGATCAAACCTTCCCTGACACCGTGTATCGTCTTAATGAATACCGGGATACCCAGATTCTGGCTCCATATATTCTGAATTCTGTTCTCAAACCTGTAGTGCCCTCTGATGGGATTGCGTTTATGGCCATTACAGAAAAGGACCTGTTCCCCAAACCTTCCTGGAACTATGTGTTCGGACTGGGGAGCTTTCATGATCGCACCGGAGTGACCTCCATTTATCGTTTTCAGGACCATAAAACCGATTCATTGGCGAATCAGAAATGCCTTGAGCGGATGATCAAAACGGTTAGTCATGAAATCGGCCACATGTTTACGATGAAACATTGCATTCATGCTTCCTGCCTGATGAATGGAACCAATAGTCTGCACGAAACCGATTCGCGTCCCAACCGCCTTTGTTCCGAATGCTTCGCAAAACTGAACTGGAATCTGAAATGGAAACCTAAGGAACGCCAGACAGCGTTATCTGACTGGTTTAAAGACCAGCATTTGAAAAACGATTACCGTCTCAGTGAGAAAGACCGGAAAGCCATCGGAAAATAATATCCGGGCATTGACTGAAATCATGCCGGAAGCCAACTTAACTATAGTTTTTCAGCCAAATCCGTTTCATCTTGGCACCCATGTATGGATCAACAGAAGAGTGCATCGTTTCCTGCCGGAATTTCGGACAGGTTTGCGTAAAAAACTTTGATCCTGCCAAACGCGAACAATACCAAATATGATAATACAGTTCAATTCAAGCCAGCACATTGAAGGCAGTGTGAGGCTTCAAGATTACTTCACCGGTGTGATGAACGAAGAATTCAGCCGGTTCAGCCACAAAATAACCCGTATCGAAATTCACCTTTCGGATGAAAACGGAGACAAACCAGGCCCTAAAGACAAGAAATGTCTGATGGAAGCCCGGATCGAAGGCAAATCCCCCACGGTTGTGGAAGTGCATGGCAATTCATACGAAGAGTGCATCAAAGGCGCCATGGCCAAACTGAAAACCGTCCTGAAAAATACATTTGAGCGTCTAAACGACCACAGCGTGAAGCTTCCGGTAATCGAAGACTAACCGATGTCTTTTGAATAAAGAGTCATCAAAAAGCCGGCAATAACCCATTGCCGGCTTTTTGATTTTCTACAGGCCGTGATTGAAATCAGCCCACAACCGAAGAGGTCCCTTCCTGCCCAAAAACAACATTCGCCATCGCTTTTCGTCTGTTTACCTATACACTTCCGGCCGGAGGTTGCGGATACTGTTATTCGTTTTACTTTTCGGTTCCCGCAAACACATTGATCCATGAAAAAATCTGTTCTATCCGCCATTTTTGCTTTCAGCCAGCTTGCAGTATTTGGTCAGACCAATCCGGCCATCACAACCTGGCTACAAAACAATTCCCTTCCTGGCAGGCATTATGTAGCGGGAAGTTCCAATCTGATTGTGGACAACAACCTGGCGAATGTGCAGAAAGTGCAGTATTCAGCCGGATCTGTGTATGTATCAACACAAGGCATCCCTGCCTATCCGACAGGTCCGTTTCAGGACGGGAACCCATCGCAGGCCACCAACCAGAATGCCATTTTCAAAATTCCTCTGAATCCGGTTCAAAATACAGGAACAGCAACGGCCACCACCGGTGGAAATATCGGAATTTTCATAAATGGTGTCGCCCTGTTTGACTATCGGGATGGGGTGGCCTGGAACACGAACACAAACGCTCTCTGCGGTGGGCCCGGAAACCCACCTTGTCCGGGTGGACCAAATGCCAGCAATGCATGGAACCGGGACGCGATTCTGGCCGAAAAACCAGGCTTTGATTGTTCAAAAGGGCATCCGGCGATGGGTAATTACCATCATCATCAGAATCCAAGTGCGTTCAGTCTGGACCTGAATGTGGTTTCGACGGTTTGCAATCTGTATGCCGCAGATGGTTTGTATGTGATTGACAGCACCCAACATTCGCCATTGATTGGTTTTACATACGATGGCTTCCCTATTTACGGTGCCTATGCGTTCAAAAACACAGATGGTACAGGAGGAATCACCCGGATGAAATCGAGTTACCGTCTTCGGAACATAACCACCCGGACCACAAGTCCAACCGGTGCCGCTGTTTCTGCAGGCCCTGTCGTCAGCACAACGTATCCGTTGGGTTATTTCCGGGAAGATTACGAATACATCGCCACTTCAGCAGCTACACCTGATTATCTGGATGGTCATAACGGACGGTTCTGCATCACTCCGGAATATCCGCAGGGCATTTACTGCTACTTTGTCACTGTTGACCTAAACTGGAATTCGGCCTATCCGTATGTGGTTGG
>DAIOVD010000302.1:0-2625 GCA_036759185.1 Catalimonadaceae bacterium
TCTTTTGTATCCGGATTGACCGAATTTCGACGGTTTCCTGTGTCGCCTTCCTTCAATTTGTTTTTCTTTGTCGCATGGTTTTCAATTTATCCGCCCAGTCAAGTCTGGCCCAGGTTTACCTGAAGGAACTTCGGGATGTAAACATTCAAAAAGACCGGGCCCGTTTCCGGAAAAATCTGGAGCGACTGGGGCAGATTCTGGCCTATGAAATCAGCAAGTCGCTGCCTTTTCAGCTGGAAGAAGTGGAAACCCCGATTGCCAAAGCAGAGATTTCCGTTCCCAAAGAAAAACCGGTTTTGTGCTGCATCATGCGGGCAGGCATTCCTTTCTTCAATGGTTTTTCCGATTTTTACGATCAGTCCGATTGCGCCTTTGTTGGAGCATACCGGGGGAAACACCAGAAAGATTACAGTTTTGATGTAGAACTCGATTATGTGGCTTCACCCTCATTGGAAGGACGGACCCTCATTCTGATCGATCCGATGCTGGCAACCGGAAAATCAATTGTAAAAGCGTATGAGGCATTGAAAAAACTTGGAGAGCCTGCTGCTCTTCACATCGCTGCTGTGATTGCTGCTCCGGAAGGAATCGACTGGATCGAAAGCCGCCTTCCGCAGGCCGACATTTGGACAGGTTCCATCGACCGTGAGCTGAACCCGCACTTTTACATCGTGCCCGGTCTGGGAGATGCCGGCGATCTGGCATTCGGCCCGAAACAGGAATAAGCGACTCCGTCCGCTCTGTTTTTTTTCTTTTTCATCCCTTTTTGGATTCGGGCCTGAATTCCTTTCATTCTTTGGACGGAAAACCGATTCTCGAATCCGTCGTTTGGAAAACCGGATTAATCCCGAAACAATCTATGCCCGGTTGGGATCACTTTGTTGTTAACAGAACAATAATTTGAGCATGAAGTACTTGCAAATCCAAACCCTTGTCTAATTTCGCAGCTCAAACGTTTGGAAATCTTGCAGGAAAACTACGTTAGCTGGCATTCCAACGCCCTGGGGCGCACAATGGAAATGCTCACATTTGGTCACGCAGGTGTACCGGTTCTTTTGTTCCCCACCTCAATGGGACGTTATTACCAGAACAAAGACTTTCATCTTCTCGACTCCATTGAGTGGTTTGTCAACAATGGAATTGTGAAAGTGTATTGTCCGGATTCTGTTGATGAGGCATCCTGGTACAACAAATCAATCCATCCGTTTGACCGTGTTAATACGCATATGGCGTATGACAAGTACATCCGGGAGGAAGTCTATCCAATGATGGCCAATGAAACGGGAATTGGCCGGATCGCCACGGCAGGATGTTCATTTGGTGCGTATCATGCCACCAACTTTGCCTTCCGGTATCCGGAACTGGTGGCCTGGTGCTTCAATATGGGTGGAGCATTTGACATCAAAATGCAGATGGATGGACAGTACAACGACGATGCCTATTTCCACAACCCAATCGATTTTATCGTACATGCCAACCATCCGGACCTTTGGAAAATGGGCATTGTACTGGGAGTAGGAGAGCACGATTTCTGCCGTGCGGCCAACGAAAATTTGTCAGGCGTTTTAACCGGGAAAGGTATCGAACACTGGCTTGACATTACTCCAGGCGGAATTCATGACTGGCCAGCCTGGAGAGACATGTTCCCACGGTATTTATCACGAATCAAATAATCATCGTTCCAATAATTCACTTAACAGTATTATGAAAAAAGTAGGAATTCTGTATGGTCAGGAAAGCACGTTTCCTCAGGCCTTTATCGAAGCGGTCAACGCAAAAAAAGAAAAGAACATCATCGCTGAAGCGGTTCATATTGACAAAGTTCTCCAGGGAGAAGCCACCGATTATGCGGTGATTATAGACAGGATCAGCCAGGACGTTCCGTTTTACCGTGGCTACCTGAAAAATGCCGCCATCTGTGGCACAGCGGTTCTTAACAATCCATTCTGGTGGAGTGCGGATGAGAAGTTTTTCAACAATGCACTGGCAACAAAAGTAGGTGTGCCGGTTCCGAAAACCGTTTTGCTTCCTTCCAACCAGCTTCCAACTGATACCAACTCCAATTCATTCCGCAATCTGGCCTATCCGCTGGATTGGGATTCGATTTTTCAATATGTAACCTTCCCGGCTTACTTTAAACCATTTGCTGGTGGTGGCTGGAAGAATGTTTACAAACTGGAAAACGCGGAAGACTTCTTCAAAGCGTATTCTGAAACCGGTCAACTGGTGATGATGCTTCAGGAAGAAGTGGTTTTCGACGATTACTATCGTTGCTATTGCCTGGGAGGTAAGGAAGTTCGGATCATGCAGTATGAGCCAAGAAATCCTCATCACCTGCGCTATGTAACAGACGCGAAACCAGCCGGTAAAAAGCTTTTGGCTACAATTAAAGATTACGTTCTTCGTCTGAATAAAGCTCTTGGCTATGATTTCAATACTGTAGAATTTGCGATTCGCGACGGTGTGCCTTTGGCGATTGACTTCTGTAATCCTGCTCCGGATGCCGACGTGAATTCAGTAGGTCAGGATAATTTTGACTGGGTGGTTGAAAATGCGGCTAAGATGGCCATCGCCCGGGCGAAAGCACACAAAGATGGTCAGTTGAATCTCACATGGGGTTCATTT
>DAIOVD010000303.1:0-2614 GCA_036759185.1 Catalimonadaceae bacterium
AGAATGGCCAGGTTGATCCAGGAAAAAGCCAGCTGCTCCTGAAGAAAGAACTTGTCGTTACCACCGAAATCGAAAACTTCACCGAAACCCAGATCTTTCCCCAGTTGTATGGCTACAGCCTTTCCTTTGTCACTGCTGCCGCAAACGAACAGGTCGATGCCCTTTCCCTGATAAACCGGATTGGCCATGTTTTCGTAGCCTGTCGTGTTAAAGCATTTCACCACATCGGTGCAGTTGCAATTAGCCAGAATGGCATCACTGGTGTTGGTAAATCCTTCGGGTCGCATGAAGACTCCGTTCATGGTATCGATGATCACTTTGTCATGCACATCGCCCAGTCCTTTGGCAATCTCGTGGGCAAACTGGGCCGGAGCTGCGATCACTAAAACGTCGCTCATTGCCACTGCTTCCGGAATGTTATGAAACGGAATACCCTCCGCTTTTGCCAGTTCAATGCCTTTGAACGGAAGGTTTACATCTTTCACTCCAAAGCAGACATCATGGCCGGCATTCTTAAATCCTTTGGCTAAAGTGCCGCCTACATTTCCGGCACCGATGACGGTTATTTTCATATTGGTTGAAGAATTTTCATTTCAGAAACTGAACGACACAGGACAATTCAGGCTGGAATTCCGTTTCTTACTTCTTTCAAAAACCATTCCCGGATTCCATTACCCAGTGGATTTCCTGGAAAATTTCCCTCCAGTCGCTCCGGGTGCCATTGAACACCCAGAAAAAACGCTTTCCCGGACGGATCCTTCCATTCCACGGCTTCGGCGACTCCTTCCGGAGACAGGGCAGTCACTACCAATTCTTGTGAAATCCGCCCCAATCCCTGATGATGAGCACTGTTCACCGTTCCGTTTTCGTTGCCAGTAATGGAAAAAAGCAGGGAGTTGGGAGCAACAGCAACCGGATGGATTCTGTCAGAAGATGAATGTTTCCTGTGGTTGTCTTTTCCGCTCGTTTCCAGATCCTGAATCATATCCCCACCCAATGCAATGTTCACCAGTTGCATCCCCCGGCAAATGGCCAGAACCGGAATTTTCCGATCGCAGGCCAATTGAAACAAATTCAACTCAAAACGATCCCGTCCTTCATCAAATTCGTTTGGAGCAAGAGGGTAATTGAGAACCGGGCAATTGTAAAACCTGGGATGGGTATCAATTCCACCACTGAGTACAAGGCCATCACAGCGGTTGAACTCTTCAATGGATTCAGAAGTAAGGGTCACGACCTCAATTTCCTGGTCGCTTCCCAGAATCCAGAGAGGATAATTCTCATAGTTGATTTCAGAATAGCTGATTCCAATAACGGTTTTCATGTGAGCAATGGATGGTGAGATGTCCCGATTTTTAAGCGAAACTAGGTGAAATTTCCGGGTATGCGGAACAAAGGATTCACCAGAGAGCGGAGAAAGTCCATCACACATATCCGTGCCAGCACGTACTCATAATTACCATTTCCAGGGTATGGAACGGGATTTCAATCCATCCGACCTTTGATAAAACAAATACTACCGATGAAAATCTTCCTCATTCCTGTTCTTTTCCTGGGTTGGATGGCCTGTGGTTATGGACAGTCAACCAGCTATAAAATTCAATACAATGATGTGAGTGACCTGAGAAGTCTGCAGGTCCGGCTCTATCCTGAATTCTTTATCGCACCGGGCGACAGGGACTTAAAGCTACCGGCAAACCTGATCGTCGATGCTCATTACTATCTGGGAAGTCTGGTTGACGTGAGTGCGGGCCTTTCTTTTGGAAGCAACACTGGCGTAATGCTTGGAGGTTGCTTACACCTCAGGGATCATCAAAGAGAAGTAAAAGAGAAATTTATTCTGAGCCAGAGCACCAGCGGACGAACCACCACAACCCGGTTCCTCAAGGTGCCTGTCATCGCCCGTGGATTTTCAGGACCTTGTGCCGATGTATTCGTTGGAAGCCAGATGGGCGCTTTTACATCCAAAGTCGATCTGGGCTGGTGCTGGTCGGGATACCGTCATTCCCAGATTCAGTTGGATGAAAACCGGTACATCAGCGGCAGCTTCAACGGATTTCATACCATAAAAATCCAGGCTGTTTTTCAGGCGCCCATCCCGACAAGTAAGAGTTACTTTAACGAGAAAGGTGCCTATGTAACCGACAAGGGAAATGCTCCTGGCATCGGTGGACAACTGGCACTCGATTATCAGTTCCGCCCATGGAAATTTATCACCTTGTACAGTGGACTCACCATGGGTTACATCAAAGTACCGGATGATGGCTCAGCACCCATTTTATCGATCCGTGTGGGGGCCACTTTTTCCAAGGCAATGAAGTTGCTGTGACATTTTTTAGTGCACTTCCCGTATCAGGCATGTGTTTTTGATAATGACGTTCCGAAGTCCTGCAGAGAAAAAATAATATCCTGTTGGGTTCATCGTTTTCACCGAAATCTGATTTCTATGAAAACAGCCCTCCTATTTCTCTTCAGTGTTTCCTGTGTCATGTCCTGCCAGAATGCAGATTCCGGCAAGCAGCCATCTGAACAGCAATCATCACAAGTGGATTCGTCTGTTCAGAATCCGGCAGAAGACACACTTACTCCGCATGAAACGAATAAAGCCGGAGAA
>DAIOVD010000304.1:0-2593 GCA_036759185.1 Catalimonadaceae bacterium
TCAACTTCCTCACAAACGAGAACTCCAAAGATGTTGTGTACGACAATGTCGAACTCATCAAACCAAACCTCCGCGAACAGTTACTGGCAGACCTGACCGAGAGGATTGGTGTGAATGTTCACAAAGTGGATATCATCTCCATTGATTACCTGAAAGATGTGGCCCTGCTGAAGGTGTATCATTATTCGAAACAAAGCGAAACGGTAACCAAAACCTATGGCGACCACGATTAGGCTACTCCTTCTTTCCGGAGCTGTTTTCTTCCATCTCCTTCAGGCGAAAGGGCAGGTAAATCCTGATTTTCAATACCGGTTCATCTCTGCCATTGACTACAAGCTGACCAAAAAGTGGAAGATCGCGGCTGAATACAGATACTCTGCGGAAAACGATCTGCAGAAATTCAGAAACAGCTATGTCCAGTTCGAAGGAAAATATTCGAAAACGAAGAAACTGTCCGTTTCAGGAGGGTACCGGTTTACGACCTCCCATGAATTGGATGCCCATCGTTTTTTTGTGGCAGTGGAATACAACCACAAACTGAGCAAACTATTCAGTGTTGCCGGTGCATCAAAATACCAATATTCAACCAACAGCTTCAACCCGGAATTCATGAACGAATTTGAAGAACCGGTCAGAATGCTGAGGGAAAAGCTCAGTGTTGAATTCAATGTGCCCAAATCGAAACTGGCGTTCCACACCGGGGCGGAAGTTTTTATTCAGACCGGAAGTCAACCGATGTTTTCCTACAACCGAACCCGCTATCAGCTGGGAACGTCCTACAGTTTTGGAGATTATGGAAAATTCGGACTGTCTGTCTTTTTTGATGACCGGTACAATCCGGAGAAAACAGACCGGTTTGTTCTGGTGACAAAGTATTCACTTTCGCTGGACAAACTATTGAATCATAACAAAGAAGAAAAAAAGGAAACATCAAAATGAAGAAGCCAATTCTCTACTGTGCGGCCTGCATCTTTTCGTTGCTCGCTGTGCGCAACCAAGCCGAAGGGCAATCCTTTTACGACATCAATACGGTGCAATCGATCAACATCGTTTTTAGCCAGTCCAACTGGGATTACATGCTGGACACCGCTTACGCCGGCAGCGGTAATTACATCCTGGCGCAATCTGTGACGATAAACGGCACCACCTTTGATAGTGTGGGAGTAAAATACAAGGGGAACAGTACCTACAATGCCAACCAGGTAAAAAACCCTTTCCACATAGAACTGGATACGTACAAGGACCATAACTATCAGGGATACACAGACATTAAGCTAAGCAACGCAGCAAAGGACCCTTCCTTTATACGTGAAGTCCTCTCCTATTCCATTCTGAGGAAATACATGCATGCCCCACTTTCGAATTACTGCAATGTGAAGGTGAATGGGAGCCTGATTGGTTTGTATGTGAGCTCTGAGTCTGTGAGCAAGAAGTTTCTTGACACGCATTTTTACTCAAAGGACAGCACCTTTATCAAGTGCAATCCGATTGATGGTGCCGGACCTACCACCACTACCCTACCGAACCTGGTGTACCAGGGAAACGATAGCAATAATGTGAATTACACCAAAGCCTATGAACTGAAGTCTGGTCGTGGATGGGCCGATCTGATCCGGTTAACGAATACATTGAAGAATGACATTTCGAACATAGAATCCATCCTGGATGTCGACAGGGCATTGTGGATGATTGCCTACAATAATGTGACAGTGAACCTGGACAGCTACAGCGGGAAGTTTGCCCAGAACTATTATCTGTACAAAGATGGTACGGGCCGGTTTAGTTCCGTTCTCTGGGATTTCAATGAGGGATTCGGAGGCTTTAGTCAATCTGGTACCATCGCTCTCAACAATACCACGGCTAAAATGCAGATGACTCATTTGCTGCATTCCGGAGATGCAAACTGGCCGTTGATTCAGAAATTGCTTTCGGTTCCGACGTATAAGAAAATGTACCTGGCACATATGCATACCATCCTCTCGGAAAACTTTGCCAATGGATCTTATGTTACGACTGCCCAGGCCATCCAACCGGTTATCTCAGCCTCCGTTCAGGCAGACCCGAACAAATTTTTCACGTTTGCTCAGTTTCAGAGCAATCTCACGACGGACGTATCCGGTGGCGGAGGCGGTCCAGGTCCTGGAGGTGGATCGTATCCCGGCATTTCCAATCTGATGAATGGCAGAAACACATACCTGGCCGCTCAATCCGACTTCACCAATTCCAAACCTGTGATCACAGGAGTAACACCAAGTGAAACCACGCCGATCCTCAACAGTACGATTTTCATTGCAGCAAACGTAACGAACGCAACCACCACTGCTGTACAGTTGGGGTACCGGTATCAGGCCGGTCACAAATTTGTGAAAGTTCAGATGTTGGATGACGGGGCTCATGGAGACGGAGCAGCCGGCGATAATGTATATGGTGCTTCCCTACCAGTGAACAGCCTTTCAATTCAGTACTATATCTATGCAGAGAACGCAAATACCGGCGCTTTTTCCCCTGCCAGAGCTGAGCATGAATTCTATTCGGTTATCGGTGTAAATCCTGTGGTAGCAGACAGTATTGTGATGAATGAAGTATATGCGAG
>DAIOVD010000305.1:0-2571 GCA_036759185.1 Catalimonadaceae bacterium
CGGAACATTGAAGTCAACCCGGACAAGGGCTTTTTTGCCGGCAAAGGCGATGGAAGAGAGGGATTTCATTTGTGAAAGAAATGCTAGAAATGAGCCCGCAAACATAGCATTTTTAAAAATCGGCTGGTTGCTGATTTTCCTTAATGGAACCGGGTTTTAATCTGGAAGCAGATGGTCCGATTGGAAAACTATTCCGTCCGTAAACTGCGTACCGGGTTGGCGATTGCCGCTTTCACCGCCTGAAAACTGACGGTGGCAATGGCGATGAGGAACGACAGCGAACCGGCCAGTGCAAAAACTGTCCAGGATAAAGAAACACGGTATGCATATTCCTGCAGCCAGTTGTGCATGGCCCAACCTGCGAGCGGACAGGCAATGAGGAGTGCGATTCCCACCAGAATCAAGAACTCACGTGACAACATCTGCACAATTCCGGCCACCGATGCACCGAGCACTTTCCGGATGCCGATTTCTTTGATCCTGTTTTCAGCCATGAAAGTAGCCAGTCCGAACAACCCCAGACAGGAAATGAAAATGGTGAGGCCCGCAAAAATTCCGGCCAGAGTTCCTACCTTTTTTTCATCCTGAAATTTCAACGCGTAGTCTTCATCGATAAAATGAATCGTCACAGGAAATTCCGGATTGAACTTTTTGTAAATGGCTTCGATTCCGGCCATATTCTCCGCCGTGTTTTTCTGTGGATTGAGTTTGAGATGCACCACATTAAACCAACCTTTTGCCCCTTCAATGATCATAGGCCGGGTTGGGTAGTAAGGAGATTGCATGATAAAATCTTTCACCACGCCGACGATGTGCCAATCGATTCCGTTGTCTTTTACAATCTGCCCAATGGGATTTTTGAACTTCATCACCTTGAGAGCTGATTGATTGATAATCATAGCGGTGGAGTCAGTTGGATAGTTTTTCAGGTCCAGATCACGGCCGGCAACGAACTGAAAACCTGCCGTTTTTCCCAGGGCATCGTCAGCACAGAAACGGTCGAAATCGGTTTTGTCATTGGGATCTTTTCCTTCCCATTCAAAACCCCAGCTGTCGCTCCATCCTTCTGTGAGAGGTGCCGATGTTTTGGTGATGGACGTAGCAAAACCATTGTTCAGAATTTCATTTTTGATGAGGGTATATGAATCGAAGGATTTTCCTTCCAGAAAAACATACACCAGATTGTTTTTGTTGTAACCCGAGTCACGATCCTGCGCATACTGAATTTGCGACCGCACCACCAGCGTACAGATGATGAGCGTAATGGCAAAAACAAACTGCGTCACCACCAGAATTTTTCTCGGATTCACCGCTGCATGGGCCTTCCGGAAGCTTCCTTTCAAAACCTTCACCGGCTGAAAAGCAGACAGAAAAAACGCCGGGTAGCTGCCCGCCAGAAAACCGGTGACCAGCACAAATCCCAGAAAAGCCAGCCAGTAATTCACATTGGAAAATTCGAGCTGCAGGTTTTTCACAGACAGCTCATTAAAGGACGGCAACATCAAATGCACCAAACCAATGGA
Source organism: Catalimonadaceae bacterium (assembly GCA_036759185.1). GTDB lineage: Bacteria > Bacteroidota > Bacteroidia > Cytophagales > Flexibacteraceae > CAMDMI01. The sequence goes on from DAIOVD010000305.1 coordinate 1,524, forward strand.
CAGTATTCCCGACAAGGCCGAAATGAGAATCGATTCGGCAATGAATTGAAAAATGAGGGATTTTTTATCGGCACCCACCACTTTCCGGACGCCCACTTCTTTTGCCCGTTTTTCGCTGCGGGCGGTGCTCAGGTTCATAAAATTGATGCAGGCAATGAGCAGGACAAACCCGGCAATCACACCAAACAAAGCAACAATTGTGATTCTGCCACCCGTCTCCACGCCATTCTCAAAAGAAGAATGCAAGCGCCAGCGGCTCATCGGATAAACGAACATCTGCCACTTCGGTTCAGACGAATCGTATCTGGGTTTCAGTACCTTCATTTTGGCCTGAAATGCATCCACATTCACACCCGGCTTCAATAACACATAGGTTCGTGTACTGTTGTTGCCCCAGTTATTTTCCGGTCCACCTTCTTTCGATTCAAGGTATTTCCAGGGCATCAGAATATCAAAATTGAAGCGTGTATTGTTGGGAAGATCTTTCACCACAGCCGAAATGGTAAACAACTGGTGATTGTCAACCTTCACTTGCTTTCCAATCGGGTCGGCATCGCCAAACAGACTTCGGGCCGTCTTTTCGGTAATGGTGATGTCGTCAATGTTATCCAATGCCTGCCGGGAATGGCCTTTCACCAGTGGAAAGGAAAAGACCTCAAAGAAATCGGGATCCACATGGCTGCCTCGCACAGAAATTTGCTTTTCACCCACCCTCAGCAAATGGCTTTGCTGCCAGTTCACACGCACGGTGGTTTCCACTTCGGGAAAATCCTTCCGCATCGTGGGCCCCAGAATTTTAGGCGTCGTGTTCCAGCAATTCAGTTCACCGCTGAATTCTGCTTTGTTCCAGGCTTCGTACACCCGGTCCTTTTTCTCATGAAACTGGTCGTAACTCAGTTCATTCTGTACCCAGAGAACCATGAGCATGGCCGCTGCCATTCCGATCGAGAGACCCAGAATATTGATGGTACTGAAGATTTTGTTCTTCAGAATGTTGCGGAAGGCAATTTTGAAAAAGGTTGAAAACATAAAGCAGAAGGCTACACTT
>DAIOVD010000306.1:0-2554 GCA_036759185.1 Catalimonadaceae bacterium
AGATAGGTGAGAATCACATTCAGGGCCAGATTGTCTTTGGTTTGCTGCAAATCGAGTTTCGAGGCTTCGTGGTTGTACTTGTTCTGCAGAATCAGATTCTGAAGCCGCATTCCGTTGAAAACGACGAGATTACTGTTCAGGCTCAGTCCCGAAGAAAGCAGCTCCTGGTTGATGTACACGTTGGTGATCGGGTCCAGATTTCGTCCCTGATTGAAACCAAAACCCAGGTTTCCGTTGAGATTGGGCAGCAGATTGGTGCGTGACTGGTGCAGTGCCACTGCGTTGTTTTCCACCTGAAGCGCCGTCTGCTGAACCTGCAGATTGTTTTGCAGGGCCAGGTCCACACATTGTTTGAGTGAATACCGGGTTTGCCCGAAACCGGTGGCCAGACTAAAAAAACAAACCAACGCCAAACCTGCTTTCCGGAATGCGACACCGTCCGTGTTCATGTATTTCCCCATCATGCGATCGAATCCGGCACCACCCGACCGTCGAGTAAGTTGACAATCCGCGAACCGTAGCCCGCATTTTTTTCGGAGTGCGTAACCTGGAGAATGGTCACGCCATCTTCTTTGTTGATCTGGGTGAACAATTCCATAATCTCCTCGCTTTGTTTGGAATTGAGATTGCCCGTCGGCTCATCGGCCAGAATCAGTTTGGGTTTGCCGATCAGGGCACGGGCAATGCCGACCAGCTGTTGCTGTCCGCCCGAAAGCTGCGAAGGAAACAAATCTTTCTTCCCCACCATGTTGAACCGGTCGAGCATATCGCCCACCAGCGCTCTTCGCTCCGAACTTTTGATGTCCTGATACAGGAGAGGCGTCTCGATGTTTTCGTACACATTGAGTTCGTCGATGAGGTGGTATTGCTGAAACACAAAGCCAATAAACTTGCGGTAGAGCTGGGTCCGTTGCTTCTCTTTCATCTGGTGGACAGGCTCGCCCAGAAATTCAAATTCGCCCTCGTTGAAACCGTCGAGCATGCCCAGAATGTGCAGCAAGGTCGATTTTCCGGAACCCGACGGCCCCATGATGGAAACAAATTCTCCCTCTTCCACTTTGAAATCCACATTGTTGAGCAGGAAAACCCGGCTGCCGTTTACCTGAACCCATTTACAGAGGTGTCTGATCTGAAGTAATGTCATATGCAATGGTAAAAAAACCTTCCCGAACCAAACCACACGGTTTTAGGGTGGAGTAGTTAAATCGGTTCAAGAATGCGTAATCCGGTTCGGGACAGGTTCAGTCCTTCTTAACAAAAACCTGTGCCAAATGTGGAAGGATTGATAACCAAAGAATTACCGGAATGCCCCGGACTTCGGATTGTCCGGAAATGAGACAGTTTCCCCGCAGGAACGATACAGAAAAGGGATACCGTCCGTTTGAGTATGGCCTGCTTCTTCCCGGACCTTTCCCCGGCCGGTCATCAAAATTTCCATTCTTAAACCGCAGAAGCCGGTTACTTGCAGCTTCATCCGCACCACCATACCGACATGCTTGCCATCCAACACTTCCGGAAATCCTACCACGGCCAGCTCGCTCTGGAGATTCCGGAACTGCAGATCCCGGCCGGAATTCACTGGATTCAGGGAATCAATGGCTCCGGTAAAACCACTTTTTTCCGGTCTGTTGCGGGCATGCTGCCGTTTGATGGTTCCATTCTTTTGAACGGACGGCACGAAATTTCCCGTGATCCCGTTCCGTACCGGCTGCGTGTCAACTACGGGGAAGCCGAACCCAACTACCCTGGATTTCTTTCTGCCTGGGATTTGATTCAGTTTGTGGGCAAAGCCAAACAAGCGGCTCCGTCCCAGATTTCGGACCTCATCGACGCCTTCGGAATCGGCGATTTCTGTCGCAACCCGACGGGCACCTACTCCAGCGGGATGATCAAAAAAACCTCGCTGGTGATGGCCTTCCTCGGAAATCCGGAACTCATTCTGCTGGACGAGCCCCTCATCACCATCGACAAAAAAGCAGTCGAACATGTCTACCAGCTGGTAAACCAGTACCACGACCAGAAAGGCGTTTCGTTCCTGTTGTCGTCGCATCAGGATTTCCGGTTGTCTTCGCTCACCGTCTCAAACCGGTACCTGGTGCAGGACAAAAAGATCACCCTTTTATAGTCAGGCAACATGATTCAGAACCTGCTCTTTAAAGTCCTGGTCCGTTCGTACTATCTCCGCAACACCGGCTTTTTCCTGGTGATGATGATTGCCGGATTCGGCTTTTTCCGGGGCGAAGACCATGTTCGTCTGGCCGAGGCCGCACTCAATTCCCTGCCCTTCATGGCCATGCTTTTTATGAGCCTCTGGTTTTTGTACACCCTGAAATCGAGCCTGTTTGTGCTCAACTCCTTCACCGATCCGAGGCAGGAATTTCTCTATCACCTGCGCCTTCTTCCGGCATCCGAACAGTTCCGTCAGTTGTTTGTGGTTCAGGCCGGCTTGCTGCAACCCATTCTCGCCTACGGACTTTTTGTGATCTACCGGGGTGTGAAACTGGAGGCCTGGTTTCCGGTTGCCGTCGTGGTGATGGTGTTTCTGGCCTTGCTC
>DAIOVD010000307.1:0-2544 GCA_036759185.1 Catalimonadaceae bacterium
GCGAGGACTACAAGCAAACAGCCGGAATTGCCCGCCCTAATTCAAATACAAGAGGTCTGACTTTTGGTTGCGGCTACGTTCATACATTTTGTTGCCATCGTTTATACCACTCCGGTTTCGGACACAGGAACGGTGTTTTATGCCTTTCGTCCCTTTTTGATGAGCCGAAAGAACCACTGCCTTTAGTTTTGGCCCGGTTCAAACCGACAACACCATTTTTCAATCCCGCTGAAATGAAAGCCATTGTGTACACAAAATACGGTCCGCCAGAGGTGGCCCGCCTGCAGGAAATGCCGAAGCCGGTTCCAAAGGACAATGAAGTCCTGGTAAAAGTGCATGCCTCCACCGTGAACCGCACCGATTCCGGTTTCCGGAGTGCTGAATACTTTATTTCCCGCTTCTGGAGCGGACTTTTCCGACCGACACTTCCGATTCTGGGCAGTGAATTTGCCGGAGTAATTGAATCCGTTGGAAAAACGGTCACCCAGTTTAAAGTGGGTGATGCTGTTTTCGGATTCAACGACAAAACCTTTGGCGGGCACGCTGAATATCTGGCCATTCCGGAATCTGCGGCTCTTTCGACCATCCCGGCCAACATGGATTTTGGAACGGCCGCTGCTCTCACGGAAGGCTCGCATTATGCGCTGGTCGACATACGGGCGGCCAAGGTAGAAAAGGGACAACACGTAATGGTGTACGGAGCGACCGGGGCGATAGGATCGGCGGCTGTGCAGTTGCTGAAGCATTTTGGCGCCATCGTAACAGCAGTGTGCAACACCAAAAATGTGGAACTGGTGAAATCGCTCGGTGCGGATGTGGTGATTGATTACCAGACGCAGGATTTCACCCAAACCCGGGACCGGTTTTCGTTCATCTTTGATGCGGTTGGCAAAAGCTCTTTCGGTGAATGCAAGCCCTTGCTGACGGAAACCGGAATCTACATTTCGACCGAACTGGGCAAAAACGGTGAGAACATTCTTCTGGCACTTACCACCTCGTTCAGCAAAGGGAAGAAGCTTCTTTTTCCTTTGCCAGACATAACCCGTGACGATGTGGAATTCATTAAAATCCTGGCAGAAAACGGCAAATTCAAACCGGTGATCGACCGCCATTACAGGCTCGAAGAAATCGTGGAAGCCTACCGGTACGTTCAATCCGGCACCAAAACGGGGAATGTCATCCTTAAAATAGTGGATTGAAAACTTCGTTTGCGCTTTTTTATCAGCATAGATTTGCGGATCTGTGTACAAAACCAGGAACCTGCAAGACAGGTCCGAAGAATGAAAGCGGGATCGAATCCCCTACTTCAAGTGATCCGGCTCTCTCCTATCCAGCCAATATCCGGACAAATCCTTCATTTTCGTCCACAGACATTTGGATGAATGCCAATAGTTTCTTTTGTTTGATATAGGAAGCCGATCCTGCTGATGCAGAAGTGAATACCCAATTTTCTTTTGCCAGACGGTTTCGGTGAATTGTTTGTCCCACCAAATCCCGATCTCCATGCCCATAGGAATCATATCCCATTTCCAGTTCGCCAAAAGCATTGGCTTCATTCGCTGTCCTGAACTGAGGAAAGAAAAAATTTACTTTCACCTGTCCAATTGCCTTCCGGGTTACAAATCGGTCCAGATTGGTGACCATGTGGAATTTACGTTGCTGGAGATCGACCATCGCAATTCAGGGGCACAGTACATTTCGCTGCTGGGCAATCCTTCTCTGAAAGAACTGATTTCTGATTTTGAGAAAGCGAAGGGCCGGACGGGTTTGTTATTGAAATTCCGGAAGTTGTATGTAGTGGAGGACGACCTGTCCGGTATTTTTGTAAAGATTGAACCACCCGAGGAATTTTCAAGGCAACGAATGGAATTTGAATCCTGTGAAAACCTTCGCATCCGGTACCGGATCACCGAAGTCCTGGACCGGAACGACATCACCGGGGTATTTCTGAGTGAAGATGAGCCATCAGCACTCGATCCCATTCTCGATGGGCACAGCACCGAAGCGGTGGTGACCGAACGGGTAAAGGGTGGATTTCAACTTCGTTTCCTGCAATTTTATTCTGGTTTTATACCGTTCCGTCTGGCTACACGCTGGCACCAGGATCTGATTCCGGGCGACCAGCTTGATGTGACCTTGATCCGTGCCAATCTCCGTACAGACAATTTCGTATTCGACCTCACCCGCAATCTGGAGGAACGGGCGTACCGTCTGAAAGTACGGATTCAAAGCATTCCTTCGTTTCGGATCGGTGATGTGATTGAGGGAACGGTGAGCCATGCTGTGTCGTATGGGGTGTTTGTTTCGCTGGGAGATGCCGACGGATTCCTTCACATTTCAGAAATTCTGGGAGAGAATCTGGCTGTTCCGCTGCATGGCCGGAGGAAAATGTCGGAACGAATGCACGAGGTTTTTCGTCCGGGGACGCCTGTTCTGGTTGAGATCCAGCAGCTGAGTCAGGACCGAATCACCCTCACCTGGGATCCGATGACGCCAGAAAACTACCGCCTGTTTGATGATGTATTTTCGGTGTACAAAGGAATT
>DAIOVD010000308.1:0-2536 GCA_036759185.1 Catalimonadaceae bacterium
ATTGTGAAAGCACATGGCGGAGAGTTAACAGTGGAAACAAAGGAAGACGAGGGAACAACATTCTTTGTTACTTTGCCTTCACAGATCAACGACTGACCGGATGAAAATTTTAGTAGTAGACGACGAAAAGGACGTTCAGCTTTTGTTTGAACAGCGATTCCGGAAAGAGATAAAAGCAGGCGAGGTTGAAATGGCGTTTGCTTTTTCCGGAGAAGAAGCATTGGAGTTTATGCAGGACCACGAACAGGAAGCAATTCTGATCCTTTCGGATATCAATATGCCCGGGATGAGTGGATTGGAATTGTTGAAAAGTATCAAGGAGAAATATGAAACGCCACCACCTGTTGTTATGATGATTACAGCTTATGGCGATGATCAGAATTACCAGGAAGCCATGCGCCTGGGTGCCGATGACTTCCTGACCAAACCCGTTGATTTTTTAAACCTGAAGGAAAAACTCAAGTCACTGATTGCATGATTAAAATTTTAGTTGCCGACGACGAAGAAGACATGGAACTGCTCATCCGGCAGAAGTTCCGCCAGAAAATCAGAGAGCAGGCCTACGATTTTGTTTTTGCGGCCAATGGAAAGGAAGCCCTTGAACAGTTGAACCAGCATCCCGATATCTCCATCGTTTTGAGCGATATCAATATGCCGGAAATGGATGGATTAACCTTGCTGTCGAAACTGGGTGAGTCCAACCCACTGGTGAAAACTGTTATGGTTTCGGCTTATGGCGATATGGATAACATCCGGACAGCAATGAATGGCGGGGCCTTTGACTTTGTGACCAAACCTGTCAATTTTGAAGACCTGCGTGTGACAGTGGAAAAGACGATTCAGCATGTGATTCATCTGAAAGAGAGCCGCAAACACGCAAGGGAAAATGCCATTTTACGAATGTATGTGGATGAAAATGTGCTGGATTTTATGGGTGGCAAAGAGGTTGATTCAGCGTTGGTCCAGAATGAAATTGTAGAAGGTACAGTTGCGTTTATTGACATCTGTGGCTTTACTTCTTTCAGTGAGAATGAAACCCCCGACCGTGTGGTTTCATTACTCAATCAGTATTTCGATCTGATGGTGAAAGAAATCATGGCCCAGGATGGAATGGTGGATAAATTCATTGGCGATTGCATTATGGCGGTTTTCAAAGGTGATTTTCATCTCGACAGGGCGATTGATGCCTGCCTTTCGATCCGGAATAAAATTGCTGAACTTCCTCTCGAAAACAGTTATGGTCCTCAGGTTGCCATCGGTGTAAACAGCGGGGAAATGATTTCCGGAAATGTGGGTTCCGTCACACTCAAACGCCTGGACTACACCGTCATCGGAGACACGGTTAATACTGCCCAGCGGTTGCAGTCAGCTGCATCAGGGAGCCAGATTGTCATTACGGAACGATGTTTCCAGCAGGTAAAACAATCTTTTAGTTGTAAAAAACTGGGGCCGGTTGTCCTCAAAAACAAAGCGGGCGAAACCATGCTGTATGAAGTAGTGAACTGAGGTAAAAGCATTCTGATAAAGTACGGTGTGGCGTAACCATTCGAATGCCTTTCATTTTATTGTTTACCCCAATTCGTTTCCTTTTTACCCCCAAAAAAATAACCACCTGTTTTTCAGATGGTTATTATGCCAGTGGTGATCCCGGAGAGGTTCTAATAGCCTTTTTCTCAGCCTAACAGATTCTCTGATTAATCCGTACTACTTTTATCCAGTTCTTGGTTTGAGATGGTTGTGAGATCCCACAATTGGAACCTTTCCAGGGCAGATTACACCCAAAACGACCAAGACCCCATCTTAAAGCCTGAATCTAACCGCTTTGTCGGTTTCCTGTAATATATGGCCTGCAAAGCCGATAAGATATCTTGAATTGAACAGGATTTATTTTCATTCCCGACATGGAAAATATTCCCCTCTTATTAAGTTTTTTTAACAAAGCTATATGTTCATAAGGGTCTGTTCGTTTTGCATCCGGGCCAATTAAAGTGCTTCTTGTATTTCCAACTGTTTTTTGCTGTTGGTGTAATGAACTACTACAATGCTTAATAACATGTATAACAACGCATTAATTGGAAATTGTGCCTACATAGCGCACGTCAGCAAGGAGGCTGATATTAAATGGCTCTGCTGGCCTCAGTTCGACAGCAGCTTTGTGTTTGGAAACATGCTGGACGACGAAAAAGGTGGTGAGTTCTCTATTTCACCATCGGGTGAAGAATTTACCACACATCAGTATTATATAGAGAATACGAATGTGGTTTGTACTGAAATCACCTCCGAATCAGGAAGTTACCGTGTAACGGATGTGGCACCCAGGTTTCCGTTGTTTGAGCGGAATCACCGTCCTCTTATGCTGATCCGGAAAATAGAGAGATTATCTGGCCACCCGAAATTGGTTGTAAAATGCAGGCCAGCCTACGATTATGGGAGTGCTGAAATAAAATCGCACCAGGGGAGCAACCACATTTGGTATTCAGGTTTACCCGATCAATTGCGACTGACCCCCAATATTCCCATGAATTTTATTGAGTCG
>DAIOVD010000309.1:0-2530 GCA_036759185.1 Catalimonadaceae bacterium
GAAGCCGACACCATGGTTGACTGGATACCGTCAAATTTCTCCCAGGCAAAATTCTTGAGGTCATTGAGCGCCTGTCCGATGGCTTTTCGTTGATCCGGAGCGGCTTCTTTGAGGCCGGCCATCAGATCGGTGATCACCCCTTTTTTGGCAAGAAACGCCAGACGGAATTCCTCCAGTTTTTGTTGATTTTCGATTTGGAAAGCCCCGATGGCTTTTTTCACTTCTTCAATTTTCCCGAGCATGGGGCAAAAGTAGGAAAAAAGGCTCTGGCAACTTTAGTCTATCCTTTTATTCAGCAGGAATTCAGTATAAAAACTCCATAGCACAAAGTTTTTCAATTTGAGAATAAACCTTAGGTTTGACTCATCATTACCCTGACCCTGATGAAAAAACACATCTCTGCATTTCTCCTTTTGTTATTCATCCCTGTCCTTTCATATGCCCAGAAATGGCATCCGTTTCCATTCAAAACGGTTTACATCGGCAATCCGGATAAAATGGCCCCTCTTCAGCCGTTGGAAATTGATTCTGTTCCCGGCACTGTGGTCGAAGCTTTAAATCTGGATTCAAGCTGGATGGCCTACCCAATTCATTATACCGGAAGTAAACAACCCTGGGGTTTTTCAATAAGTCCATATAGTCCATTAGGAACGTTCCGACCAAGATTGCATGGAGCATTCTATTGGATTTCAACTGATAGTTCAGAGGTCAACTTTACACATCTCCGACCTGAAGGATTTCCCAATGACAAATTTGAATATCAGTTTTTGCTGAAAGTAAACAAAACAGGTCAAATCGCCTGCCGGAAAAAATCCACCATCGATGGCGTAACCACAACCGAGACGTTCAAAATCATGGCACTGGGTACTACTCATGTATTCGGAAATCTCGATTCTGTCCGTTACCTCAGCTCCACAAATTCCAATCAGATTGTCTGGAGCAAGAAATTCGGGATCCTGTCAATCTCCGGAACTATGGAAAAAATAGTAGGAATAAATGATTTGCAACTGGGCCTTCATGGATTTGATGATTCCGACCAAACCCTTGAACCTGAAATTGGAGACGAAGTCCATGTCTATGATCAGGAATACAATTACCATGCTTGCAATGGCCAATATTTCCAAAATCAATTCAGAAAAACGTTTCGGTACAAACTCATCAGCAAAACCATTGGGACCGGTTCCCCAATATTGAATTATGAAGTAATACAGGCAGATTCCGGTTCGACAACTGGAATTCAGTATGGCATGTCTGTTCCTTTTGCAAACACTTCAAAACGAAAACTGGGATCATCAAAATATGAATACACTGATCCAGGCTTTACAGAAAATGTGATTTGTGGCTGGATTCCGGAAAACGGCAGTTTCACTAAATTAAAATTGTTCAATGATGTCATGGATTTAGGAACGACCTTTTACTACGAACCTTGTGTGCAACTTCCTGTTCAGCTGAACTCATATCATATCCTTGTTGGAAGTGGATTATTCTGTTTGATTACCCAAACAAAATCAGTTAAGCCAACCTATTTCCACACTTCCACGCATTGCAACGGTGGCACACCTTTTCCATCGGTTACCATTACAGCAACGAAAAAAGAGGTCAACTCAGAATTGTATTTTCCCTATCCAAATCCGGGACGAAATTCTCTATCATTTGGTTCTTTCACCGGAGAGATCCGGCTTCTAAATATACTTGGACAGGAAGTTTTAAATGCCCGGATCTCAGGGATAGACGGTATCGATGTTTCGTTCCTGCCTGATGGAGTTTACCATTATCAGCTTTCTCAGGATTTTAAGATTGTTTCCTCAGGAAAGTGGATTCATGAATAAGATTCGTTCAACCAATTTTGAGATCACCGAATTCCTCCCCTTTTTTAACCGCCCGTTGCATGTGAACGGAAGCCAATGGAGAAAAAAAGGCTTTACATTTTAAAACGAACCCTGGATGCGGCCAAATCGGATATCGGCCTCACGCTGACCATCGCCTATGTGATTCTGATCTGTCTGGGAATCCTGTTCAACTATCATTACTACGAGTATTACCGGGTTGATGTCTTCGCTTTCAGTGACATTACGGATTGCCTGATTGCCCCCATTCGCAGGCCCCTGATCCTGATTTTTTTCATTGGAACAATTGTTTTTTTTATCGCTATGATGGAGCTCGATGACTGGCTGATGGAGCACAGACCGGCCTGGCACAGGAAGTTTTCATTTGGGATGAATCCGGATGGAAAAAACCGGGAACGTCTGGGTATGTTCATGTTCTTTCTGATACCCATATTTTACTCCAATTTTTTCATAGAGATTTATGTGAACAACGTTGTAAAAAAGAATAAAAGCGAAAAGGCACAGAAAATAGAAGTTGTTCTGAAAACCGCCAACGAAGGCCAGCAAACCAAACAATTCACCTGGATTGGTAAAATCGGGGAAGTAATCGTAGTGAAAGAAGACACCTCAAAACGGAAAGCGATTGTCATTCCGATGGAAGAAGTTCACAGTGTCGTTTTTATCCCAAAGCAAGAATTATGAAT
>DAIOVD010000310.1:0-2526 GCA_036759185.1 Catalimonadaceae bacterium
ATTGACCACACCCGGAACAGCGGAGATCTGATGCTGGGTGGTTCACCAAGAGCTTCACTGGCGATTCTGAAATCGGCCAAAGCCATGGCAGCCCTGGCAGGAAGAGATTTTGTGACACCGGAAGATATTCAGAAAGTGCTGGTACCAGTTCTCAATCACCGCATCATCCTCCATCCGGAAAAAGAACTGGAAGGCATCGAACCGGAAGAAGTGATTTTCGACATTGTACAACGGGTAGAAATTCCACGGTGAGGTACATCTCCGATTTCTTTCTGAGACCCCGGTTTTTTATGGCTCTGGGCTGTCTGGTGGCACTGTTTTGCAGTTGTTATTTCCTGCCTGACTGGTGCTTTTTTACTGCCCAGCTATGCCTGTTTGCATTCCTTCTGGTCACACTGGGCGATGCATTGTTTCTATTTACCCAAAGAACCGGACTCTCTGCCACCCGGAATTGTTCGCCGATCTTTTCATTGGGAAGTGAAAACAACATTCATCTCCACGTACAAAATCAGATGGGACTTTCCCTCTTCTGCAACCTTCTGGACGAACTACCTGCCCAATTTCAGAAACGGGACTTTCAGCTCCTTTTTGAACTCCAACCTTTTGAAGAAAAAGACCTTCACTATAAACTGATTCCGAAAACAAGGGGTGAATATGCCTTTGGCAATATTCTCCTTTACTGCCACAGCCGGCTGGGTCTGGTGGAAAAGAGGGTCACATGCCTGGCAGCAAGAAAGGTGCATGTGTATCCTTCCATCATTGAGATGAAGAAACACCAGCTCATTGCCAGCCAGCGGTTGGCTACACAGACGGGGCTGAGGAAAATACGTAGAATCGGTCACAGCTATGATTTTGACCACATCAAAGAATATGCCCGGGGTGATGATCCCCGTAGCATAAACTGGAAGGCCACCAGTAAACTGAACCGACTGATGGTAAACCATTACGAGGACCAGAAATCGCAGCAGATCTTCAGTATTCTCGATCTGGGCCGCAACATGAGCAGCCCGTTTAACGAAATGAGTCTGTTGGATTACTGCATCAACGCCACACTGGTGTTATCACGGATCATTCTTCAAAAAGACGATAAGGCTGGTTTGCTGGCCATTGGAGATAAGACACACCAGTTTATCCAGGCCGAACGAGGCAATCAGCAGCTAAGTAAAATGATGTCGGTTCTGTACAATCTGCAGGAAACCGAAGGCGATGCCAATCCCGACCGGCTGTACCAGCTTATCCGCAGCCACATCCGGTTCCGCAGCCTGCTGATGTACTATACGAATGTGGAGAGCCTCAGTCAACTGGAGAGGATTCTGCCTTTACTCGAGCGAATTAAAGCAAGACATTTATTGGTGGTGGTGATGTTTGAGAATGCCGAAATAGCGGAATTTACCAAAGAGAGCAAACAACAGATTCCCGATATTTATGCCCAGACCATTGCCCGGAAGTACCTGTTCGAAAAGCAGCAGATAGCGCACCGTCTGCGAAGAAGTGGCATCTATACCATTCTCACCCCCCCGAATGAGCTTACCATCAACAGCATCAACCAGTACCTGGAGCTGAAGGCGAGGGGTTTGATTTGATCGCTCGAAATCAAAACCATATTCAATCTGCACCGATGACCAAATCCATTAAGTACTACCTTGTCTTCAATCATCTGATGGCCAACTCCAACAGTTATTACGCACGTGTTGAGCCCACCGGAACTCAGAACCTTGAAGACATCATATCCCAATGTGTACTCCGGGGAACAACCCTTACGGAAACCGATCTCAGAGCTGCTATACATCTGTTCATTGAGGAATGTTGCAGGTCGGTGTCGATGGGATACAATGTAAATACACCCCTTGTGAACTTCAAGGCCACCGTTGGGGGATCCTTTTCGGGTATAAAGGATTCGTTTGATCCTTCCCGCCACGAGATAAAAGCGTCTGCATCGCCAGGCTTAAAAATGATGGAATGGATGCAGGAGGCCAAACCCGAAAAAGAACAGGCACCCAAACCGGGACCCATTGTTCTTGAATTCAATGATGCCAATTCAGGGACAATCAATACCCGCATCACACCCGGAGGCATCGCAATTCTGACAGGGCACCATCTCAAATATGATCCTGAAATAGCAGAGGAGGGCATTTTCTTTATCAGGGAAGGCTCAGGGACAGAAACAAAAGTAGTGGTAGTGGCCTCAAGGTCTGAAACAAACCTTACCATCCACATACCGGCTGAACTTACACCAGGAACCTATACACTCGAAGTCAGGAGAACCTATTCCATCACCAAAAACATTCGGAAGGGAAAATTACCGGATATACTGACGGTTTCTGCTTAAGTCTGATTCCTTCGGGTCATCGCAAAGTAAAATCCGCAGAAACCGGCATTGGGGATTCCTGATTCCTTCCTGTGCTTGTTTCATTGGGTCCAATTAACCCATTTGTTGTGTACAATAACACCAAGTGCGCCACACAGTTTTCCATTTCGTGTGGCACCGATCAATATTCCGTGCAGCACACTTTAAATTTCGTGTGG
>DAIOVD010000311.1:0-2505 GCA_036759185.1 Catalimonadaceae bacterium
ACCAAAAAAGCGGCAGGCAAACCCACAAACGAAGAGAAACTCGACCTGATTCGGAATCAGGGAGAAGTACCCGTTCTGCTCGATCTCCTGTTTGAAGAGGTGGAACAAAACCGGGAACTACGGGATAAAATGCTGAACCGGTTTTCCTCTCTGTGGGGTGAATCGCCAGACAAAGCCGCCACCCAGAGCATCAAAGCGGCCATTTCAAAATCCAAACGAAGAGGATTTATTGACTATCATTCTTCCACCCAGCTGGGAATGAGGCTGATGGACTTTGTCGTGGAAGCGGATCAGTCCTGGGAGAACGGACAGCACTATTCGGCGCTTTCCATCCTGCTCGCTCTTCTGGAAAGCAGCATTCCAACGTTTGAGTATGCCGATGATTCATCCGGCACGATGTCGATGGTCACATTTCAGGCATTTGATAAACTGGGGGAATGGTCACAGTCGATTCCGGAAAAGAGTAAGGACAGGGAGATGGTGGTGCAAAAGCTGCAGAAGATGGTGAAAAACGAAATCGGCGAGGGTTTTGACTTCCATGACCGATTGTATGAAGCACTTTGTAACTGGGCGAAGGAGGAAAAAGACAAGTCCTGGATTCTGGATTACGCCCGTTCGAAAGTTACGGCCGGGCAGCAGAACGGGATACATGAATATCGGTATTCCACTGATTTGGAAAATCTTTGTCTGGCCTTGATGATCTCCGGAATAGAAGACGAGGCATGGGAAATCAAACATGCAAACCGTCATTTGGTGAACAGCTTTCTGGATGATGTATATGAAAAGGCCGTCCGTTCGAAAGATGCGGATCTTGCGAAAACTTTCATTGATGAAGGGTTAAATGATAAAGGCAAACCTGGTTTTGTGAAAAAGTGGCGGGAGCGGCTTGCCGATTGGTACCTTCTGAAGGGAGACCGGCAAAACTTTCTGGATACTTTATTGAAGGTGGCCACAGCTGAGAGGATTGAAAGGAAGTACATATCCGCCATTAAGAAGAAAATGCAACCCGACGAGTGGACAGAATTCCGCATTAAGTGGATGAATGCCTGCCGGAATTTGTTGCCTTACCAGTCGGAGTCCTTAATGGAACTTTTGCTGGAAGGAAAGGAACTGGATTCGCTGTGGGCCTTGCTTAAAGTATCTCCTTTTCATCATCTGGAAAATTACCAGAGTCATTTCATGGCTTCGCATAAAGACGAAATCGTGGAACGGTATCGCGATCACATTCTGGATTTGGCCAGTGGAATTGGGTTGGACAGAAGAACCTACAAGGAATTGGCCAACTACCTCCGCAAAATCAAAAAGATGGGGGCCATTGATTATGCCAACCAGATTAAAGATGAGTTGCTGTCCTTATACCGGAACCGTCCTTCGATGAGGGATGAGCTGAAGAATGTGTGACGGGGGGGGGAGTTCAAGGTTGCATGTTCAAAATTCAAAGAAAACGGAGAATGTGTTCAGGAGACAGAAAACAGGCGAAGCAAACTAAATACCAAGGCTTGGAAGTTCTTTTTTAACTCCCCCTTTGGAGCCTGTCCCGATTTTACATCGGGAGGCCGGGGGGCCTGCATTTACTCCCCCTTCGGAGCCTGTCCCGATTTTACATCGGGAGGCTGGGGGGCCTCGCCTGATGAGACGGTTTTTTCAAAGTCTGAAATTTTGAAATTGAACTTCCATTTTCAGGCATTTCTGGTTTTCTTGCATTCCATGGAAGGATCGGACTTTATGACCTTTCAAAACAATGACCTGAATAAAAGTAACGAATTATTGAGATGAGTACAACAGAAGCGATACAACTATTTGAGGAAAAGCGGGTTCGAACCGTTTGGGATACCGAGAAGGAAAAGTGGTATTTTTCCATTGTTGATGTGATTGGGGTTTTGAGTGAAAGCCCAAATCCCAATAATTATTGGAAAGTACTTAAGAACCGATTGAAGAAAGAGGGCAGCCAGTTGGTTACAAACTGTAACCAACTGAAAATGCAATCAACCGATGGAAAATTCTATAAAACTGATGTTGCGGATACGGAACAGCTTTTCAGACTTATTCAATCCATCCCTTCGCCAAAAGCCGAGCCATTTAAACTATGGCTGGCACAAGTTGCATCGGAACGCCTGGATGAAATGCAGGATCCGGAATTGAGCATTGACCGTGCATTGGAACAGTACCTTAAATTGGGCTATTCTGAAAACTGGATTAACCAAAGACTGAAAAGCATCGAGATTCGGAAAGAACTCACAGACGAGTGGAAAAACCGGGGTCTGAAAGAAGGTCAGCAATTTGCTACTCTTACTGATATTATTACTAAAGCCTGGGCAGGTAAATCGACCAAAGAATACAAGGTTTTTAAAGGTCTGAAAAAGGAAAACCTTCGTGATAACATGACCAATACGGAGCTCATTTTGAATATGCTGGCAGAGGCTTCGACAAAAGATATTTCGCAAGCGACAAACCCAAAAGACTTTGAACAAAGTAAAAAAGTAGCCAGACAGGGTGGTAATGTAG
>DAIOVD010000312.1:0-2470 GCA_036759185.1 Catalimonadaceae bacterium
TACCCTGTTCACCGAATTCTGGAACCCTCTATGATCCGGAAATATGACTTTCATGCGGGAGACAGGAAAAAGCTTGTACCCGGAGATGAAATTCATATTCGGGGCTACAGGTACTGGGGATTCCTTGAAGCATTGGGGAATTGGCAGGATAACAAAACAGAATACATATATCAGATTCTGGATACCAGTCTGAACAGCGTGCTGATGCGCAGAGTGTATTTTGATGAGTATGAAAGCGGCCCTCAACTGGGGCCCGATCATGAATTTACATACAGTGATGTTGTGTATCAAAACGATACCGTTAATAATCCGGCACATATCATGAATGCCGTCCCTATGGTGGGAGATTTTATACAGGGTGATACGTCGTTCTACACCCGGTCGCTCCCCACCCAGATTACAACCCGTCCTTTTATTCACAAATTCCGCCGGCATGATCACTATATGAGCATTTGGGCTAATCACACAAATGAAGTCGGCTTTTACATCCCCGATTTTCACTGCCCCGATCTGATTGATTTTGAAACGTACGACTTCGATTTTCCGTGGGACGAATATTTCAGATGGCATAAGGAAATCGTGTATTCTTCAATAGACCAGGTTGAATACGGCACGAAACTCATCATTACGTCCAACGCTGCCACCACAGGCAGAAAGGAGCAGCAAATGATTCCGGTTTATCCCAACCCAACAACCGGCAAGGTCTACTTCCCCCATTTGCCATCGGCCATTCAAAACCTGAATGTTTGGAACACAAAAGGTCAGCTCATATCGCTGGAAATACAATCAGGGCCTTTTGCCGCTTTTGATGCGTCCTCACTTCCACCGGGACTGTACCAGTTGAGAGTGAGCCTGGAAGATGGAACGACCAGAACCGGGAAATTTGTGCGGAAGTGAACATTCTAAAACCAGCCTGATCTGCCGGAGGGACGATGGGTTGCGGAACATTAGCCTGGTGAAGTCCGGATCATATCTCTTTTCGTCAATGTGTTCATACGCCTGAATGTAAGGGTCCAAATACCGCATGCTGAAGAGTTTTTGCCTTTGAGCTTCCATCGACTCCGTCAGTGTGGACTGTGGCTCCTAGCTTTCGGCAGCAAAGATTTTCCGTTGGTAATAGTCGCCCAGATGATTGACCAACTCTTTGTTTTCAATGAGTCGGATGGATCCGGAATTTTTCAGTTCTGACATGGCCGTGGTGTTAAATCGTGCCCGGCTGAAGCGTCCCGGATATTTGAATGCCAGATAGTACAGCTGGTTGGTGTTGACTCTTCCTTCAATGGCGGCTTTCAGTTCTTTGCGAAGGGAATCGGGTCCACGAAAAATGATCTGGTTGTTGTCCAGATTCCGCTGGCAACGGATGGTATCGTATTCCAGATTGCCTACGAGTTCCTGCATATATCCCCGCACCATGTCTTTTTCGGCCAGATCTTCCCGGTAGTTTTCCACAAAAAAGCCCAGGGTAATGGCCAGTAAAATCAGGATGAATTCCTTCACATAGTTGCCCCAGGGAGATGGTTTGGCGGGGTTTTGACGGTGGGATTGATTTTCCATGGACGATATATGTATTCTGATTCGATCACTCTCTTTCCAGTTCCTGTCTTAACATCGACTTAACTTTCCCGCACTTTTCCTGCGTTTTCACCTGGCTGTAGAAAATAAACATTTCGTTCAGAGTGGATATGTTTTACAGATTTTGTTGAAGAAAGGCTTTCTATTTTTCCTTGAGATCTGCGTCGATAAGATCAATCAGTTGCCTGCATTTCCCGATTATTTTTCCGGAAGAACTGTTCATCCCGCCCATATACATACCCACGAATACAAAACCGTTTTTCTGCTTCTGGTCTTTAAGCAACCCTTTAAAGTCGGCTGCACTCAGATTCTCCTGGTGCCCACCCTTACCACCCGACACCTGAAAATGAAAATCGTCGGCCATTTTCCGGATGTCTTGTGTGTTGTATGATGGCTCAAACAAACATTGCTCGCAATCGTACCGCAGATGGTCTTCGCTGAATTTCATTTTTTTGTAGGACTGGTCGAGCTCCAACAGTCCTTTTTTGATGTCCGGATTGGAGATAATGGACAGGTTGCCTGAACTTCTCATTTCCTGAAAGGTATGGTCGATCTGAAAAAACCGCTCCCAGGAATAGACGGTGACCAGTTGTTTGTTGAACCGGTTCCAGTCACGGACGGGCCTTCCTTCATAGCTTGCCACGATGGAATCGGCCGACGACACAATTTCTTTCCGGTTTGCGATGAATTCATCGAGCTCGGTGATGGTCGCTTCGAGGTCTCTCTTAAGATTTTTGAGGTAACCCATTTCAACTTCCTTCGATTTTCGGGCATCGTTCCAGTTGTCAATCTGAAGGGCAATGAGAATGCCCAGGACAACCAGCAGCATTTCTCCGATTGCGTAGAACAGATAGCGTTGAAGGCCATCTGCTGGTATGAGCGTTTTACGGATTTTGTT
>DAIOVD010000313.1:0-2460 GCA_036759185.1 Catalimonadaceae bacterium
TCCTTTGGTTTTTGTCGTGCAGTGTGATGGCACAAACATCAGACTGGAAGTGGCAGAATCCCTTGCCTCAAGGAAATGCTATACAGGATATTAAATTTCCGGATGATCAAACCGGGATCGCCGTTGGGGACCATGGAACGATTTTACGAACTACTGATGGAGGGGAACATTGGATGGTGATGGAACCAGGGGTCACCCCTGATCTGAAGGCAGTTGATTTTAACGATGCAAATCATGGATGGGCAGTGGGTAGTAATGGGTCATTGCTCAAGTCTTTGGATGCAGGTGTTTCATGGGAGAGCCAATCAAGTGGCACATTATATGATATCAATGATGTGTGGTTCCTAAATCATCAAACCGGTTGGATGGTTGGCACTGGTGGTACCATAAAAAGAACATTGAATTCAGGTGTTTCATGGCAGGATCAGTCCATTGCCAAGTATTACAATCTTTTTTCTCTTTTCTTTTCTGACAGCCTCAATGGCTGGGTAGCCGGGGAAAAATATGATTCAGGCCCTACACAAACCTGTATCCTGAAAACGACTGATGGTGGCCAGTCCTGGGTAGATGTGAACGCATTGGGTTTTGCAGGATACAGTTCTTTATCAAAAATTTTCTTTAGCAGCCCTTCAATAGGATGGGCAGGTGGTGAGTTTGGCTGGCTAAAAACAACGAACGGAGGTCAAACGTGGAGCTATAATTACTTTTTCCCGCACAATAAGATGATTCACGAAATCCAATTCTCAGACTCACTCACTGGTTGGGCAGTTGGTGAAGTCATTTACCACACAACGAACGGAGGTTCAACATGGCAGATTCAGGATAGTGTCGGGTATTCTGATATTCATTGGGCCGTTCATTTCAGGGATAGCCAGAACGGCTGGGTTGCCGACCTTTCCGGAGCAATCCTGAAAACGACCAACGGAGGGCAAAACTGGATTCGCAAAACGGAGGGGAATACCCATATTTTTTTTAGCCAGTATTTTACAAACCCTCAGAATGGATGGGTTGTTGGAGAAAGTGGCACGATTCTCAAAACCGGGGATGGTGGAGAATCCTGGCAGAATCAAACCAGTGGGACAAGTGTCCTTCTCAAAGATGTTCAGTTTTTAGATTTGGATACAGGTTGGGCTGTTGGTAATCACAAGACAATATTAAAAACCACAAATGGTGGTCAGAACTGGCAGATCGTAATGAGTGATGAAACAAAATACTCAAATTTCAATTCCATCCTGTTTACTGATGCTCAAACCGGCTGGATAGCAGGTGATTCCGGCCGGATAATGAAAACAAGTGATGGTGGCCAAACGTGGACATCTCAGACATCCGGAACCTTCCGAAATCTGGTTGACGTTTTCTTTGTGGATACCCAGGCTGGCTGGGCAATTGGGGAAGGGACCATATTACATACCACAGACGGTGGATTGGAATGGCAACTTCAGACATCTGGAACTACCCACTATCTAAATTCGGTATTTTTTACCGATTCCCTCCATGGTTGTGTTGTTGGAAACGGCATCATTCTCAAAACCAGTAATGGAGGACTTTCCTGGTTGGAACAAAATGACGGACATGGCCACTCTTTAAATAGTGTTCATTTTATTGATGCACAGAGAGGAATGGCAGTCGGAGGTGACGGTGTCATTTTAAGAACAAATAACAGTGGCCTCAGCTGGAGTCCTGAGTACAGTGGAACGAATAAGAATTTATTTTCAGTTCAGATGATGGATTCCACAACTGGCCGGGTCGTTGGTAATTCGGGTGCCATACTCATTCGAAAAAGGGAAAAGTCCAGCAGGACTTCGTTGATTTCAGGAAACATCTTCAAGAAGACAGGAATTGATTGCAATCTTCAGAACAATCCTCTGAAGGCACCAGGCCATTTGGTAAAGGTTTTGCCAGGACCATTTTATTCTTTAAGCGATTCTTCCGGTAAATATTCGATCCGTCTGGCACCGGGTGACACAATTGAAAATTTCCAGCTTTCGGCTGTCAGACAAGCAACGACGATTTTCTCTGCAACTCCGGTTTGTCCGGAAAATAATTCTTATTCCATTAGTCTTGATACGATTCCTGATACGCTGGAAAACAGAGACTTTGGTCTCGATATCATCGACTGTCACTACCTGACTTTGCAATTGGCAGGCCTGCGAAGACGACGCTGTTTCCGAAATTTTGTCCGGGTTGATTACCAAAATCATGGAATGGCTCCGGCTTTGGGATCATATGTGATTTTAGAATTTCCCCGATGGGTCCGGCCATTATCAGCCAGTATTGACCATATTGTTATGAACGATAGTACCTGGCGATTCGATCTTGGAATCGTTCAGCCCGGATCTGGCGGGAACTTTACCATTGTTGATTCTGTTCTTTGTGATGCTCCCATAAATTTGTACCAGTGCACACGGGCTACCATTTTTCCTGTTCCGGATTGTCCGATGCCAGCTGGCTGGAACGGAT
>DAIOVD010000314.1:0-2340 GCA_036759185.1 Catalimonadaceae bacterium
GTCAACTTTGTCCACATGCCAGGGGTTGAATATGTGCGTTTGTTCACCCAGAATCCTACGGCTGGTCTCTCTTCCCAATATTATGAAGGATTCAATCTGAAATACCTGTTTACCAAAGGACGGAGCTATTTTTCTCTGGGCGCTATTAAAGCAGTGAATCCGAAAAAAGCCGACTCACTGGCCTACAGCGAAATGTTTACACTCACCTTTGGTCAGGATTGGTACAGCCGGCATTTCGGTCGGGGGAAACATCGTTTCATGAATTTGTTTATTGGCTACCAGCTGGGGTATGCCATTGGGTATCACAATTCTGTTTCCCGTGGGATTCCGTTTGCATCACCCGCACTTGGAATCGAGATCGTGAAAACCCGGTACTTTCTCTGGGATCTGAACGGTTCGTATTTCCTTCCGCTAAATAATTTGAATCAGGGTTTAAGGGGATTTAAGCTCGGTACTGCCATCAATGTTTCGTTCTGATACGGGCATGAAACAAACTGAAATCAGGTCAGTTCAACTTTTCAGGATACCGTTGGATTCTTTTTTCGCACAATTCCAACTTTGAAGCCTTTGTTTTTGTCTCTTCAAAAAACTTATTACCAGATTAAAATTCTAATCCCTTTTTTGCACACATCAAAGCCAGTTGTTTCACTTGCAGACCACTACCGAAACTCAGAAAAAACCATTGACGGTTCTCGCTAAAGCGATTCTGAAGGCTTTGCTGTACTTTGATGTTTTCCAGTTTCCGCTCAATAAAAAGGAACTGGAAATCTACATGAACGCTCCATTTGAACATGCAGACAAGGAACTTCCCAATCTTCTGGAAGCGGGTCTCATTGGACATGACGACGTGTATTACGGTTTCGAACCCCTCCGCCCCAAAGTCCGGAAGCGGATGAAAGCCGAAGCTGAGGCATGGTACATATATCCCATGGCGGTTCGGGTAACCTGGGTGTTGAAATTGATTCCATTCATACGCTGTGTGTGCGTATCCGGTTCTTTGTCCAAAGGAGTGATGGAGAAAGATTCGGACATCGATTTTTTCATCATTGTGCAGAAAAACCGGTTATGGATGGTCAGAGCGATTTTCTCATTTCTCATTTTTTCACTGAGCATCTTCAACATCAAAAAGTATTTCTGCCCCAATTACATTATGGTGGATTCCGATCTGGAGGTGAAAGACAAAAACATGTACACCGCCGTAGAGATCCGGAGCCTGATGCCAATGTACAATTATGCCCTGTATTGGGAGTTTCTGGAAAAGAATGAATGGATCAAAGATTATGTGCCGAATCCTTATAAAAAAGGCGCCTGGTATGTGAAAGAACGTAAACACATTTTTAGGAGGCTTTGGTACAGTAAATACATCAATTTTATTGACGATTTCTTTTTCACCCTTTACCGCTGGCACTACAGCCGCAAATTCAGAAATCTGGAGTCCTGGAATCTGACGCCAAAAGATGTTCGATTTCAGAAAAATGTATATAAAATGCACAACACAGGCCACCGATCCCGGATCCTTGATCAGTATGCCAAACGGGTGGCTGAATTTGAGAAAGAATACAACATCGATCTTTCTGAAATCCGCTGATGCCATCTGTACTACTCACACATTCGTATTTCCTTTATCTCGATCCCAAACAGGAAGAAGCTGGTAATGCCTATCCACCGTTGGGAACCTTGTATGCGGCGTCTTGTCTGAAAGAACTGGGCTATGAAGTCCGGCTCTTTGATGCGATGCTGGCTAAAAGTCCAGGTGAATTGCTGCCTGTTCTGCAGAATGCGCAGCCCGATTTTCTGGTGGTGTACGACGACGGGTTCAACTACCTCACCAAAATGTGCCTCACCAATATGCGGGAGGCTGCATTTGAAATGATCCACATGGCGAAGGCCAAAGGCATTCCGGTGATCATTTCCAGTTCTGATAGTACCGACCATTTTGAAAAGTACCTTGATGAGGGCGCTGATTATGTGATTCTCGGAGAAGGGGAACGAACCCTCACAGATCTGCTGCATGCTCTTCAGGACGGTGCCGATCCGGAATCCATTCAGGGAATTGCCTGGCGCAAAAACCGGCAGACCATCAATGCCGGAAAAAGACCTGTGATGCGGGATCTTGATACACTGCCTTTTCCTGCCTGGGATATGGTGGATTTTGAAGCGTACCGGAATCTTTGGATAGAGAAGACCGGTTACTTTTCTATAAACATGGTCACCACCCGGGGCTGTACCTACAAATGCAACTGGTGTGCCAAACCTCTCTTTGGAAACCGGTACAATGCCCGGACACCGGGACATGTGGTGGAAGAACTCAAGTTTCTCATCAAAGAGAAAAACGTAGAC
>DAIOVD010000315.1:0-2306 GCA_036759185.1 Catalimonadaceae bacterium
CGGGGTTGTACAATAAAATGTTGCTTGCCATTATTTCCACCAGTTTTCTAAAATGATTGAATAGAATCCGATTTTACCCTGAACCTCCGCCAGATAACCGTCATGAAAAAGGGTGTCGAGAATGTCATCCAGCTCATCTCTCAAACCTTCGCCTTCCGCCAGATTCAGAATCTCCTGACGCTGAAGTCCGCTAGTTGATTTTATTCGGAGCAAAAGTCTGGTTACAAATGATTGTTGTTTTGTGTCAAAGATTTTCCTCAGCCGGCTTTTGTAGTGCTGAAGATGAATGTTTCCATTGGCCACCAGATTTTGGAAAGCATCATTCACGAGATTTTCATTCCGGCCTTCATCTGCCAGATCCGCCATTTCTTTGATCAGGAGTTGAAAATAGTACGGAAAGTAAACGCCGATAACTTTCAATATTGACTGTACCTCTTTTTCTGTTGGTACCCTTTTCAAGCGGAAACGAAATAGCAACTCAATGAATCTTTTGGCCTCTTCTGCATTCAATGGACTCACCTTCACCTCCATCAGATCATTGACTCTGTCTGTCCCATCCAGTCGCTTAGCTACATTGAGTAAGCCAACTGAACCCGTGTAAACAAAGCGGATTTTGTGTTGAAAGGACGGTGTCTGACGGAGTTCTCGGTTCTGATTCAGGAAGAAAGCGGCGGCGTCTATTCCTTCCTTTTTCAGGATGTTTTCGAGCGTGACCGGAAACTCATCCAGCAACAGCACAATTTGTTTCTCCCCAAGTTCGGCTTCCTCCAGAAATTCCTTCAGCTGATCAAAGTACGATGGCTTTTCTGCCTGCTTCAGATCTATTCCGGAGCCAGCTATTTTGACGGCCTCAATTCGCTCTGCCCAGCTTTTAAAGAAGGACACCGCCTCTTTGCTGAATTTTCCAAACTGATCCATATTGTCCAGGTCAAATATTCTGTTCAGAATCTGTTGGAAAAACTTATCGCTGTTGTCGATTCCTTCTGTATTGAGGTACACGGCATAGAAGCGATCATCGGGAGCATCCACCAAATCCAAAATGACAGACGTTTTACCCACCCTTCTGGGTGATGAGATGAGAATGTTCTGATTAAGTTCCATCGCCTCCAGAATTGCCTTCCTGATTTTGGGGCGTGGAAAAAACTGATCCTTTCGGGCTGCATTTCCAAGTATGGGTCGAAACATATTCATGCAAATAATTTATTGCAAAAGTGTTTCGCAATTTTCTTTTTGCCAAATATTTTCGCAATTTATTTTTTGCGAACTTCGGACTCGATCATGTTTTCCTCCCGACAAATTGAACTTACTCCATCCCGATGCTTATCTTTGAACTTTAAACTTTGAACGTTGAACTCAGACCTGATCCTAAACGAATGCCCCCGCGATGCCATGCAGGGACTGGCGCATTTTGTGCCCACAGAACGCAAAATTGAATACCACAATGCTCTTCTGAAAGTGGGTTTTTCCCGTCTCGATTTTGGCAGCTTTGTCAGTCCGAAAGCCATTCCGCAAATGCGGGACACGGCCGAACTGATGGGGAAACTTGATCTGAGCCAGACCCGGACCCAACTTCTTGCCATCATCGCCAACCTTCGGGGAGCGGAGCAGGCAGCTGAATTCGATGAGATCCGGTTTTTGGGTTTCCCTCTTTCGGTTTCCGAACAGTTTCAGCAACGGAACACCAACAAATCGATTGCCGAAGCGATGGACGAAATCGCCCGCATCCAGAATCTTTGCATGGTGAGAGGAAAAAAACTCGTGGTCTATCTGAGCATGGCGTTTGGAAATCCATACAACGAAGCCTATTCGCCGGAGATCGTTCTGGAAAAAGGACAGCTACTCATTGACCTGGGCATTCAGCATCTCTCGCTTTCAGACACCGTTGGAATCGCCACACCGGATGAAGTATCCCAACTGTTTTCGGCGGTGATGGAACCCTGGAAATCCGTCGAAACCACCGCACATTTACACGCTGCCCCACACATGGTGGCGCTTAAAGCAGAAGCAGCCTGGAAAGCGGGATGCCGGAATTTTGACGTGGCACTCGGTGGCTATGGTGGGTGCCCGATGGCCGAAGATGAACTGGTGGGAAACCTGGGTACCGAACTGGTTCTGAACTGGGCTTCAACGAATCATATTCAGACGGGACTGGATATGAAGGCATTGGAGCATGCCAGAAAGCTGATGCCCGGAATATTTTCAGCAGAATAACAGGGATTAAAGACGGCAGCCTTTCTATTCTTTTATTTCTTCAACCGGAGGAGTTGATTCTTTCGGGGTCTGAACCATGGCCTCGTACACCATAT
>DAIOVD010000316.1:0-2254 GCA_036759185.1 Catalimonadaceae bacterium
CCCAGAAGGATGGGATTGTTCTTTGTCCGGCGGCTTAGAATCTGCAGCAAACGTCGGATTTCTTCATCCCGGCCGATCACAGGATCCAGCTTTCCGTCCTGCGCCAGTCGGTTTAGGTTAATGGAATATTTCTCGAGAGCCTTGAATTTGGATTCGGCATTGGGATCGTCAAATTTCTGTTTGGTCCGGATTTCTTTCATGGCGGCCTTTAATGGCTTTTCCACGATTCCAGCTTCTGATAAAAGGTGGGCTACCGGATCACTTCCTTTGGTTAATCCCAGCAGAAGATGGTCGACGGCCACATATTCATCGCCAAATTCCTGAAGGGAAGAAATGGCTTTCTGTATTGACTCATACGAAGCATTGCTCAGATTCGGACTCCCGGCACCCGTTACTTTGGGCATGCCGTCAAGAAGAGAAGCAAGTTTGGCTTCCAGATTCGGTTTGGAGACCGACAGTTTTTTGAAAATAAAAGGAATGAGCTGATCGTCACCCGTAAGGATGGCCGACAGAATGTGGGCTTTTTCAATGGCCGGGTGATTTCGGTTTACAGCCAGTTGAGCAGCTTCCTGCACAATCTCCTGACTTTTGATGGTGAAGTTATTAAGGTTCATAGTGGATTGGTTTTATACCTCCCGACTCAAAACCTGTACCCGATAATAAGGAAAGACAACTTGTCCGTAAATCCGTGGTTTTAAACCATTTAAACGGACATTTTGGCCAGAAATCAAGTAGTCTGAATTCTGATTCCGGAAAAATTGTCCTGCAACTACAAAACCGAACCTTCGATCCGGCGAATTGAAGAACCGGAAATCGCATAAAAAACATCGGAAGATCGCGGCTTAATGGCGACCGATCCGGTAAAGGCACCAAAAGATGGAAAGCACAGATGGTGTTCACCTTTCCAGAAACAGGGAACTTTTACATGCTGGTGGCCGATGGAAAGTGAAACACCCGGATGAAGGTGGCCGCACAGATTAAATCCTTTGGGTGAAGGAAACGCAGGTTCGTGGCTGCAATAAAACGGACCAAGCACCAGTTCATTGTGAAGATTGATTCCCATTGAATGGAGATGGGCAAATCCCGCTTTATCGTGGTTGCCCAGAACAATATCCACTTCCATTTGCGGAAAGAGTGCCCGCCAGGTCTTAAACCGTTCAAAATCCTGGTTGAAATCGCTGTGAAAAACATCTCCCAGAAAGACCAGCTTATTTGGATTCATTTCCAGCAGAATGCGGTGGATGAGGCTGAATGTCTCGGTCCCGGCATGCGAAGGCAAACCGATACCCGATTTCCGGAAATGGGCGATCTTCCCGAAATGCGAATCTGCAATAAATAGTATATGTTCCTTCTCCCACCAGGCATACTTCCCTGGAAACAAAACGAGACATTCTGAACCAATGAAAATTTCAGCCCGGGCCAGTTGTTTCTTTTCGGGCAACACCATCAGGCATTCAGGTCGAGAATGGAATGAAGTTCTGTGGCATCTTCAGGCTTGATTCGTCCTGCCATCAAAAGACGAAGTTGCCTCCGTTTCAAAGCGCTGTGGAAGAACTTCCATTCATCTTCGGTCTCGGGTTCAATTTCGGGGACATCGATGGGCCTTCCGTTCTGGTCCACCGCCACAAACGTAAAGAACGCTTCATTTGACCTTTCCTTGATCCCTCTCATGTTGTCTTCTGTATCGGCTACTACATGAACTTCCATCGAAGAATTGAACGAGCGGGTCACCTTCGCCGAAATAGTCACCACTGAACCCAGTTTTATGGCCTTCGAAAAATTGAGGTTATCCACCGATGCCGTCACCACGATTCGTTTACTATGTCGCTGTGCTGCTATGGCGGCCACAATATCCATAAAATGCATCATGCGCCCTCCCATGAGGTTGTTCAGTATGTTGGTGTCATTGGGGAGAACAAATTCAGTGGAACTCACGAACGAGTCCTTCGGATGGCGCTTTTTCATGGCGCAAAGGTAAGGACAGAGGCGTTTGGAAACAGGAAGGGGATAAAATAAAAAATGGCTCAAAGTCAGTAACTATGAGCCATTTCCAATCAATCGTTCAACCAAGAAAAGAAATCGGCGTTGTATGTGACTGGCATATGCAATTCCGATATCTGATTACAAATGTATAGGACGCAATGGCAACACCACTGCCGGAAAAGGTGCTTAGCGCACCGAAGTAGGAATTCGCGGAATTGGTCATTCTTTCCGGATTCAGGTGCAAAAACGGAACAAAATCAGACTTAAAAAT
>DAIOVD010000317.1:0-2252 GCA_036759185.1 Catalimonadaceae bacterium
ATCATCATGCCGATCCAGAGCCGGACAAGGAGCATGCTGGAAGTGACCGATTATGCCACCAATGTGATTCTGGAAAAACTCCAGACCATTCCGGGAGTGAGTACGGTCAATGTATTTGGCGATAAAAAATACTCCATGCGCATCTGGCTCAATCCGGCGAAAATGGCAGCTTTTAAAGTGACCGCCACCGACATCAAAGCCGCCATTGACCGCGAAAATGTAGAACTACCCGGAGGTAAAATTGCCGGTAATGCCACGGAGCTCACCGTCAAAAGTTACGGACGGCTCGTCACAGAAAATGATTTTCAGAAACTGATTCTCCGCCAGGATCAGGGACAGACCATCCGCCTTAGCGATGTGGCCGACGTAGCTCTGGGTCCGGAAAACGAGGAAACCGCGATCAAAAAAAACAACATCAACTCGGTGGGTCTCGCCATTGTTCCCTTGCCGGGTGCCAACTATATTGAGATCTCCAAAGAGTTTTACAAGCGATACGACCAGATCAAAAAAGAACTTCCAAAGGACTATGTGATTGATGTATCGGTCGACAAAACCAAATTCGTCACAAATTCCATCACCGAAGTAGAAGAAACCCTGGTGATTGCCTTCATCCTGGTGGTGATCATTATCTACCTCTTTTTCCGTGACTGGATGATTGCGTTCCGTCCGCTGATTGACATTCCGGTGTCCCTGATTGGTACTTTCTTCATCATGTACATCATGGATTTCAGTATTAATGTACTGACCCTTCTGGGCATTGTCCTGGCAACGGGACTGGTGGTGGATGACGGAATCGTGGTGACAGAAAACATTTTTAAAAAGATGGAGGAGGGCAAAGACCGGAAAACCGCGGCCCGGGAAGGTTCCGATGAAATCTATTTTGCGGTTATTTCTACGTCCATCACACTGGCCGTTGTGTTTCTGCCAATTGTGTTCCTGCAAGGGTTTGTGGGAAGTCTGTTCCGTGAATTCGGGATTGTAGTGGCCGGTGCGGTTCTCATTTCTGCCTTTGTTTCCCTTTCCCTTACACCTGTTCTGAATGTGTTGCTTTCCAAAAGCGACCACAAACGTTCCTGGTTTTACAATTTCTCGGAACCCTTTTTTGTGGGAATGGATGCCAAATACAGACGGGGACTTGAAGGCTTTATGCAGCAACGCTGGCTGGCCTGGTTCATTCTCATTTTTTGTTTTGGGATGATTTTCTTCCTGGGAAAAATGCTCCCTTCGGAACTGGCGCCGATTGAAGACCGGAGTCTGTTCCGGATTTCGGCTCTGATGCCGGAAGGAACCAGCTACGACTATTTTGAAAAGTATATGGACGGGGTGAGTCAGTTTGCCATCGATTCCATCCCGGAGCAACGGATTGTGGTGAGTCTGATCGCGCCTGCCTTTGCCGGGACCGGCTCTGTGAATTCCGGTGCCGTTACTCTGGTACTGAAAGACCCCGACAAACGGGTCAAAACCCAGAAGCAGATTGCAGAAGGACTGAGCAAAAAGCTGAGCAAATTCCCGGATGGCAAGCTGTTTCTGTTGCAGGAACAAACCATTTCTGTGGGCGGAGGCGGTCGTTTCAGCCTTCCTGTCCAGTTTGTTTTGCAGAATCTGGACTTCGAAAAAATCAGGGAAAAACTCCCTCTGTTTCTGGAAGAAGCCAACAAGCATCCCGTCTTTCAGGGTGTGGATGTGAACCTGAAATTCAATAAGCCCGAAATACAGGTGACCATCGACCGGTTGAAAGCAGCCGAACTGGGTATTTCGGTGTTTGATGTTGCCAATACACTCCAACTGGCTCTCAGCGGACGGCGCCTCGGTTATTTCATTATGAATGGAAAGCAATATCAGATCATTGGCCAGGTAGACAGGGCCAACCGTGATGAGCCGCTTGATCTGAAATCGTTTTACGTCCGAAGCAAAAGCGGCGAGCTGGTGCAGCTCGACAATCTGGTAAAAATGGACGAAGTGAGTTCCCCTCCGCAGATTTACCATTTCAACCGGTACAAATCGGCAACTGTTTCGGCTGGATTGGCTCCTGGCAAAACAATGGGCGACGGAATCGCGGCCATGCGGGAAATCGGTGCGAAGGTGCTGGACCCGAGTTTCACCACCGATCTGAACGGACCGAGTCGTGATTTTGCCGAAAGTTCGGGCAACACGATGTTCGCTTTCATTCTCGCACTGATCCTGATTTATCTGGTCTTATCGGCTCAGTTTGAAAGTTTTATCGATCCCGTCATTATTATGATTACCGTGCC
>DAIOVD010000318.1:0-2249 GCA_036759185.1 Catalimonadaceae bacterium
ATAGTTTTAACTGTTTTACAGGTTGCTATGATCCAACGAGCGGCGACTTTTCAGAAAGCCGCACCTGAACCAAAACCAGTTCCGATTTCTCCGTTGAATTGATTTGAATAACCTCGGGTTGGGGATTCACCAGAAGATCGCCGGCTGAAAGAGAAACGATACCGGCCGGTAGGAGAACGTCCAGGTTACCTGAAAAGACGTAGACAAACTGCCAGTCGCTTTCCGGTTCAGGAGAAACAAGATGTGATGCCCCTTTCTGCAGTTCCATTCCACTCATGTTTCCCCGCGTATTTCCGGAGGTCATGAGATTGAAATCGGTGCATTGGCCGATGGAGGACGTTTTCCAGTCGCCTTCAAACTGATCGACCTCAAATTTCTTCAGGATTCGGGAATGATGTCCTTCGTGGTGCACCGTCAGATTTCCGGAGAGCAGCATCAATTTTCTGGAAATGCCGGGCAGGGCAGTAAATTCGGAGGTCTCGGATTCAACGGTGGCCGAACTCAACCGGAACCGGAAATCCCGCCGGGCATACGAGGCTTCGGGCGGAAACACAAACAACTCAACCGTTGTGCCGCCGGACCAGACATTTCGCTGAAACTGATCGGATTTGAAGATGGTGGTTTTCATGGTGGTGTGGAATCAAAGAATAATAAAACATCACAGAACTCCTGGCTTTAATCAGATAGTCCCAGGGATATTCTATGCAGGTATTGCTCTAAATTCTTTCTATGTGCCCTATGTTCCTATGTGGTTAACAAACTCGTTTTCAACACATAGACACATAGGGGCACATAGAAACTTCGAAATTTATACCTGGGAAACCTAAACAGCTTAGATTCAATCTGAAATTTGGTTTTAAACGAAGTTAGCAAATTCACTTGCGCTTTCAGAAAAGAATTTGAAAGAAACCCACTCAATGATTTATTATTATTTTCTATTTTTAAAATTAATATTAAATCTTTTTGTCAGAAATTTTTGAGATCAATTTTGAAGTCCATTTCCATTTGAAATCGCTTCTTTTCAAATAAAATCGAGCAGCTAAACTCTGCACTTATACAAGTTTGCAGAATGTCAGAACCGAAGTTCCTTTATTCCGAACCCATCCTTTCCTTCGATTTTGGAGGGTGCAAAGTGGAACTGGACATGGAAGTTGTTCTGGCGATAGATTGAATGCAATTTTCCCAGCCAACCCTTCGTTGGTACCAAAACACGTTATGAATTGGACAACCATGATAAAATGCCTCCTCGTCCTTTCGATCATTTTTATATCTGCTTGTTCCCCGCAAAAGGATGAGACGAAACCCGCTACATGGCTGCTGAAAACTCTCTCAACGAGAAACCGGCAATACCGATCAGGAATGATCAATGGCCTCGAACATTGCCAAAGAATGATGATCAGGGATGGAAAAAAGCCTTACAGACGACTTGACTCATTAATTGAACTTGACTCAACCATCGAAAAGGAATTCCGGGAATGGAGTGAATTGGTGTTACAAACAGATTCTGAATCTGATCTGCTTGAACTTAAAGCCAAAGCCCTGAAAATGGGTCAAAGATTCAATCCCGCCATTTCAATGAGTTCATTGGATTTTGTGAATTCCCAAACAGGCAAGGCATTGAAGTACTATGTCCTTTGCTTTGGATTAGAAATTGAATACGAACTCACCTCCGAAATTGGTTCCAGCGTCTGTTGCAATTATAACCGAGACGAAGGAATATCCTTAGCCAGGATTCTTCGAAATGGAGATGAAAAATATTACTCAAGCCTGGACTCAATTACCCGTTCCGGGAATAATCAGAAAAAATAGGCGAGGGATTTCCGGTATTTCAAAAACCGAAATCAGAAACCTATATCCTGCATTTTCTCTATGTGCTCTATCCCGAATAATTCGGGACAGGTTGTGTCTATTGTGGTTTAATCAAGTCAGTTAACCACGACTTGTCCCGATGAAGTCGGGATAGGGACATAGAACACATAAGAAATTCACAATAGAAATTCGAAATTACCCCTCCAGTGCCGCAACACCCGGAAGGACTTTTCCTTCCATGTATTCCAGCAAGGCGCCACCGCCAGTGGATACGTAGGAAACCTGATCACCAAATCCCAATTGATTTACCGCAGCTGCGGAATCGCCGCCACCGATCAGAGAATATCCACCTTCGGCCGTTGCTTTCACCACCGCATGGGCAATGGATTCGGTTCCTTTCGCAAAATTCGACATTTCGAAAACGCCCATCGGTCCGTTCC
>DAIOVD010000319.1:0-2248 GCA_036759185.1 Catalimonadaceae bacterium
GATTGATCGTTGGGGCGGGACTGCTTTTGTATTCTTCCTTGGTCATGTGCAGATTGGGTGGAATCACCGGATCGTACAGGGCACGTCCTTTAAATCCCCCATAATGAAAGGCCCTCGCAATGCCAATGGCCCCGATGGCATCCAGGCGATCGGCGTCCTGCACCACCTGCAATTCGGGTGAGGTAAATACCACGGCCTCTTTCCCACCTTTGAAGGAAATGTGCCGAACAATGTTCACCACATGGGCTGTCCTGTCGGCGGGATAGTCTTGTTCTTCCAGAAAATGTTGCGCCGTCCGTGGCCCGATTTCCTCATCGCCTCCATGAAATTTGGAATCGGCTATGTCGTGAAGCAGCGCCGCCAGCTCGACAATCTCCATATCCACGTTTTCAGTCCGGGCGATCTGCCGGGCATTTTTCCAGACCCGCTCAATGTGAAACCAGTCGTGCCCGCCTTCAGCCTGGGACAAGGTTTCTTTCACATAATCAATGGTTTGCTGGAGGATGGTTGATTGAATCATTGGTGGATTTAACTAAGGCTTTTTCTGTAAAACTGAAGGTAGTTGGCGGCGGTTTCTTTCATGGTCAACACAGGAACGGCGTCAAAGTTTTGAGGCGAAGTCAGAATCCGGATGACGGCATCGGCCCTGGTCTGGCGATCGGGACAGACAAATGATTTCTGAGAAGGTGGCAACCAGCCAACCGGCGATGCCACACCGTACATGCCCATCGCAAGGCATTCCATAAGGACAAAGCCCTGTCCCTCCCAAACAGAAGTATGCAGAAAGATCTTCGTTTCGCCCATTCGTTTCAGCACTTCAGCCCGGGGAATTTCTCCCGTCAATTCGCAATCTAGTTCCAGTTCGTCGATCCGCTTTTGCAGCTCCGGTTGTTGAGGACCGCCACCGGCAATGCAGGCTTTCAATGAAGGAATGGTTTTCTGAACCAACGCCAGCACTTCCAGAAACTCAAAATAGTTCTTCACCGGCACCAGACTCCCCGCTCCCATCACATCCCATTTTCTCAATGACAGCGCATTGAAGGACGGCATGTTACGAAAGTCGATGCCGGTGGGCAAAATCGCATCCGTTTGGATACCACCATTCTCCAAAAGCTGCCGTTTCCCAAACTCCGAAATGGAGACCACCCGCATGTGTTTTCGTTTCGACCACCAGCGCATCACACCAAAATACCCATTGCCCGGCTTGCTGTCCTGCCCCTGCACGGTCACAACCGAAAGCGCTCCGATGAGCCAACCCCAGAAGGCAGCCAGAAATCCACATTCATAAAGCCAGAAACCCTGCACAACAGTCGCCTTCCGCCCAAACCGAAGTAAGAACCAAAGGGCTTTGAGATAGGTAAACAGTTTCTGGTGATAGCGTCTATTGGCTCCACCGCAGGCAAGCACCGGGATTCCATGCCAGTAATAGGTTCCGAAGCGAAACGGGTATTGCGTACTGATAACCTGAATGTTAACACCCTCGACCTCGCTCATTTCCTGAACCAGTAATTGAAGAGACGGAATGCAATTGGCATCGTCTTCGTCCTTCGGGAAACCCGGTGTGATGATGAGAATGTCAGTCGATTTCATACAATGCCCATCCATCGGGCCAGCTTTTTACAGGACGGAGTCGGTAATCGTTTTGCAGCTTTTCCCAGTTGAGCATCGGATTTTGTCCGGCCCAATCTTTGGCGAATTCGGTTTCATTAAACAGCACCATGGCATCCGGGTCAAATTCGCCATATCGCTTTTCCCAAAGATTCAGGAATTCCATTCCTGGAATCCGCTGCTGTAAAGCCACATCCACCGAAAACGAATAGACTTTCTGGTTCCGGAACGGCTGAAGGTCCGCCGCCATATTTTTTTCAAACGCAGATAAACGGACGGGTCCCCGAAGTGAGCGATAATTGAGAAACAACTGCATCGCCAGATGAAGCGCCAGTGCTGGTATCCACAGCTTCTTTTGCTTAAGGAGATTCACCAACCCAACAAATCCCGGAAAAACCAGAATCAGGGCAAGAGGAAAAACAAGCAGCAGGTACCGTTCGTTCTGCACTGACAATCCGGCCATGAACAACAAATAGGCCACCACCGGAAGCCAAAGCAGGCGGGCATTGAATGGGATGGATTTCCAGTTTCGGAGCAGGAACACCAAATAAATTCCACCCCAAAACTGGAATGCTTTGTGGTAAAAAATGCCGGTGACGAATACCAGATTGGGAAGCGTGTACACCATATTACCTTCATA
>DAIOVD010000320.1:0-2241 GCA_036759185.1 Catalimonadaceae bacterium
TACCGAAGAGAATTTAAGAAAAGCACCCTCGAATTTTCACTCGATCTGCAAAACGTGACCAACCATCAGAATGTATTCACCACCCAGTATAACCGACGAACCAACAGCCTGGTGACACAATATCAGCAAGGATTCTTCCCGGTTCCGTTTACCCGGTTTACGTTT
The DNA here is from genome assembly GCA_036759185.1 of Catalimonadaceae bacterium. GTDB lineage: Bacteria > Bacteroidota > Bacteroidia > Cytophagales > Flexibacteraceae > CAMDMI01. The sequence goes on from DAIOVD010000320.1 coordinate 166, forward strand.
TAAAAACACAAAAAGAAAAGGTCCGGAAGAATCCGGGAAGTTTTTCGCCAGACGATCCGGACCTTTACTTTTCACTGAAAACCAAAAGACTTTCCCTACCGGTTATTACTTTTACAACCATGGAAAACCGCAGCAGCATTCTTCCTGTTCAAACCGAAACCTTCTCATTCAGGGCCAATGATCTTTGGGCCAGGCTGATCGGAATCCCGACTATTTCGGTGCTGATGCACTATATTTTCCACGGCCTGGAAGACGGGCGGTTACACGAAAACCACGTCGAAGGCCTGTTCATTTCCTTTCTTTTCACGTTGGCCTATTGGGAAGGAATCAGACGTGTGTGGGGCATGCTGCAGGAAAAATTCCCACATTACAGTCAGACAAAGGAGCGCCTCACCAAACTCACCGGAAGTGTACTGCTGTTTGGGGTAGTGGTAACCGTTGTCATCAACTATTCCAGCAAGCTAATTTTCGGAACGGCCTGCACACTTCAACTTATGGTGCAGGGATATTTTATTGGGTTGATTCCCACCTTCATCACCTTGCTTGTCTACGAAACCGTCTACTTTTTCGAATCCTGGAAAAACAAAGTGAAGGAATCCGAAGCCATTTCCCGGACCCAGCTCGTCAACCAGCTCGAAGCACTGAAAGCCCAGCTTGATCCGCACTTTCTTTTCAACAGCCTCAACATTTTATCCTCTCTCATCGACGACAACGAACCGGCCCAGCAGTATCTGTCGCGTCTCTCGGATGTGTACCGGTATGTGTTGCTCAGTAAAGACCGCACCACCGTCAGCCTCCGGGAAGAAATGGAATTTGTGAATGCCTTTCTGTATCTGGCCAAGGTCCGGTTTCAGACGGGGCTGGAAATCGAAACACACATCAGCGATCAAAGCTGGGAACTTTCCGTGGCCCCACTCAGCATCCAGTTGCTGGTGGAAAACGCCCTGAAGCACAACGTCATTTCCAGAGAACACCCGCTGCACATCACCATCCGGGAAAAGGACGGCTACCTCTGGGTGAGCAATGCCATCCACAAAAAAGTGCACCTCGAACCGTCCACCAAAGTGGGACTCAACAACATTCTCGAACAGTACAAACTGCTCAGCGAATTGCCGGTGCACATCATCCGCGATCCCCTCCGTTTTGAAGTCGCCCTCCCCCTTTTGCCTGCCTGATCATGTCGAATCAAACGTTCACCTGCGTCATCATTGAAGACGAGCCACTGGCCGTGAGCCGGCTGGAAAAGATGCTCGACAAATCGGGTTACACCATTCAGGTTCTGGAGCGGCTCGAAAGTGTGTCGCAGGCCATTCAGTGGTTTTCAACAAACCCGTCTCCGCAGTTTGTGTTGTCCGACATCCAGTTGGGCGACGGCATTTCGTTTCAGATTTTTGAGAAACAGCTGGTCAATTGTCCCGTCATTTTCACCACATCCTACGACGAATACGCCATCCGGGCTTTCAAAATTCAGAGCATCGACTACCTGCTCAAGCCCATCAAGCAGGAAGACCTCAATGCCGCCATCGCCAAATTCGCCGCCCGGAAAGCACAGGAAAATGCGCCCTGGGTCGATTTTCAGCAGCAAATGGTGAGTATGATGAGTCAACTCGATCCGGGAGCAAAACCCAGATTTCGGGAGCGATTTCTGGTTCGCCAGGCCGATCAGCTGATTCCGGTGCAGGTGGGCGACATCGCGTATTTCTTCACCCGAAACGACTGGACCTGCATCAGCACGCTCGATGGCCGCCAGTTTCTGGTCGATTTCCGGCTCGATGAACTCGAACAAATGCTGGATCCGGCCTTGTTTTTCCGCCTCAACCGGCAGTTTCTGGCCTCGGTTCCCAGCCTGCAAAAAGCCTACAACCACCTCAACGGCAAACTCAAAATCGATTTGTTGCCCGTCCCCGAAGAAGAGGTTTTCGTGAGCCGTGAAAAAGCCGCCAGTTTCAAATCCTGGTGGGAATCCGCGATGTAACTCTAAAAGTTTTATTTTCTGGGCGGCAATTCCGGCTGTCCGTTTGTAGTCCTCACTTCCCTCCGGTCAGTTGCGGGCTACCACTTCCATCCGGGCCGCAG
>DAIOVD010000321.1:0-2238 GCA_036759185.1 Catalimonadaceae bacterium
GATCTTTGGCAATAAAAAACAGGAAGGCCAATGAAACTATCGTTCAGAATCCGCAGAGATATTGACCATATTTTTGACTACTTAACGGACATGCAAAAGTTTGCCTCGGCGCATCCTGTCATAACCAGGATCGCAAAAACCGCTGACGGAAACTACCTGGTTCACGAGACAATAAAATTGGGCTTTGTCCCATTTCCTTTCACATATCCAGTAACAATTAAAAAAAACGCAACCGACAAAACGGTCATTTTTAAGGCAACCGTATTCAAATTCACAAAGATTGAAATGAAATTCAGTCTAAGGTCCGGCAATGAAGATACAATGATTGACGAAGAAATTGATTTCCAATCGCCACTGCCAGTTGTTTTCATTTTGGAACGCATTTTCAAAAAACAACATCACCAACTTTTTAAAAATATTGAGATGAAATGAATCAGCAATCCGCTCAGGTTTGATTCTCCTCTGCCGGGGTTCAAGTTACGCGAATCAACAGTCGTTCCCCATCATTTGTGCTTGACCTTTCACCCAGAAATAATCGCTAAGCTTCATGCCATCCCTCCATCATCTGGCATAAGACCCCTGCCCTACTCAAACCTTTTTTTAGCCTGAAGAATCGGGAGATGTCGGCATCAGGTAACTCATTGCTGGTGGCTGATAATCTTCGGCTCTGTACCAAAACAAGTTGCTCAAAGAGAAAAGCTATTCAGAATTTCCTGGATACCCAGCCCGATCAAAATCTCCTTCGAATATTGAATTACAGGAATTTAAATCTCAAAAAATGATCCGCGAATTCCCAATTCAATAAAATAAATTATTTTAAAATTCAATATTGTATAAACACTTACTATAATTGCACAAATTTTAAAACGAAGGAAAAAATATGTGGATTCGCTCACACAGCATCGTTACGAAGGATGCGACCAAAGAACAAATGTGGAAACTGTTTACGGACGTCAACAACTGGCACAAATGGGACACCGAAATCGATTACGCCAAAATGGACGGTCCGTTTGAAAAGGGAAATCATTTCATTCTCAAGCCCAAAGGCGGACCGAAAGTAAAAATCGAACTGATTGAAACCACGCCCAACCGCTCTTTTACCGACCTCACCCGTTTTCCGCTGGCGAAAATGACGGGGGAACACAGATTCGAAGATACGCCGGAAGGACTTCGGATTACGACCACCATGAAAGTGGAAGGAATTTTAGCGTTTCTTTGGGTCAAAATTGTTGCACAGAATATAGTGGACGGCCTGCCCGCCGAAATGCCGGCCCAGGTTCGCTACGCCAGCTCCTTATGAAGAAAAAAGATCCCGTTTTCAGTGTGGAGAAGCCCGAAGAAAGCTCCGGTTTTCTGCTCTGGCAGGTTACAAGTCTGTGGCAAAGGGAAATCCGGAAGGCACTTGAAAAACACGATCTCACGCATTCGCAGTTTGTGCTGATGGCCAGCATTCTCTGGCTTTCGGGCCAGCCGGCGCCAATCACACAGGTGCTGCTTTCGTCGCACACCAAAATTGATCCGATGACGACCTCCACCGTTCTTCGGACGCTCCAGAAAAAAGGATTTCTCCAACGACAGGAACACGAAACCGACACCCGGGCCAAAACGGTTTCCCTTACCGACGAGGGAATTGCCATTGCCCGGCTGGCGATCAAAACGGTGGAGCAATTTGACCGCGATTTTTTCAAGGTCCTTGGAAACGACATTCCGGAATTTAACGGCAGGTTGCAGACTTTACTTTCATTTTCGGCCGGGTCCTGATGGGTTAATCAAATGCTGTTATTCTGCTCCCATATGCCAGACTCTCGAATCAACAGTTAATTTCAAAGCAATGACTCAGGGTTGTCTTGATTTTGGAATATCCCGTTGCATGGTCCCAGGTTACCATCCCTCAACCAGCCGGTTTGCGAATACTGGATTATGTATCTCATTTGGACGTGATTCAATCGGACGTAATTCAATGAAATTTCGGGAAAATGTCAGATTGAAACCCTTTCTATTTAAAACAAAACAATCTGCGTTTCCCGACACATATCCTGGAACCATTCAAACATCGAAACTAATATCTGACCATGGCACTTGAACAAACAGAAGGCTTCGGGCTTACTCTACCTGGCAAACGACTGACATACATTCAATTCTACAATGTGAATGAAAACTACTTCGTTTTCCACCCTCAAAGTTTGGCCGTCATTGATGGTGGCGTTGAACTCGATTTTGAAGGACAGAAACTGGTGA
>DAIOVD010000322.1:0-2235 GCA_036759185.1 Catalimonadaceae bacterium
CCGTTGGCGGTAAAGCCAAAGAAATCGTCTGGGAAATCGGGAAGAATTAGTGGTTGAAAGCTGGTAGCTAGTAACCAGTAGTTCGTAATCAGTAATCAGGTTATTCATGCATTGCAAGGAATAATTCTTAACTCTTAACCATTAACTCTTAACCATTTGCCTTTCCTCGTCTGGTTCGGATATTTCGCTTCCGGGATCATTGCTTTATCAATGACGATGAATTCCATCGTCCGGTTCCGTTGGGTCAATCTGGTTGGAGCCTCTTGTTTTTGCACCTATGGATTTTTGTTGGGCGCCATCCCGGTTGGGTTGCTGAACGGCCTTATTGTCTGCATCGACATTTACTATCTCTGGAATATTTACACAAAAAAGGAAGTCTTTGAAATCCTGGAAATCAAACCCGGAAGTGAGTATCTTGTCAGGTTTCTGGAATACCACAAAAATGAAATTCGCAAAATCCACCCCACTTTTGAATACAACCCAACCATGAACAACCTGAGCTATTTTATTCTCCGGAATATGCAGGTGGCCGGACTTTTTCTGGCGCACAAAGATGGAAACGACACCCTAGTTGTGGGTCTGGACTACGTCATTCCCGAATACAGAGATTTCAAAAACGGACGGTACATTTACAATCGGCTCACACCGGACTTACGGAAGGCGGGTATTGAAAAAATCAAAGCCGAAGAAACCACGTCATACAATGAAGCCTATTTCAAAAAGCTGGGTTTCCGGAAAGATGAACAAGGATTCTATACGTTGATCGTGGGCAACTGATCGTTCAAATCCCAAATCGTCAGCACCTTCCGCATTCCAGAAATCCCTTCCTGGTGGATTAGAATTTCAAAATCTCCGATTCCGGATGGTTAGATTCTGACGGTATTTCCCTCTGCAAAAAAACCAGAGGAATGAAACAACACCTAACCATTCTACTTCTACTTATTGTATTCCAAACAGGATTTGCCCAAACCGACACTGATGGACTAATGATGGCCAAACGAAATCTCTGTGGAGGATTTTTGTATGGGCATACCTCATGGAATCAATACTGGGAAGGAACCTTTCTTCGAAAAAACGACAACATCGGGACCTTTTCGTCTCATGCGGTCATGGCAATGGCCAACTACGGAATCACAGACCGAATCAACGTGATTGCCATGGCACCCTGGATTTCGAACAAAGTATCATCAGGTACACTCATCGGACAATCCGGCTTTCAGGATCTGTCGCTGATGCTTAAGTACCAGTTCTATTCAAGTACAATCTGGGGATTGGATGTGTCAGCCATCGGATTGCTTGGGGGTTCGATGCCATTAACCAATTATGTTGCCGATTATCTGCCATTATCCCTCGGTCTCCATAGCCGGAATGCTCAGGGCCGATTGATTCTGGACGTTCAGAACGGTCATTGGTATGGAACAGCCTCCGGGCAGTACATCATTCGCAGCAACACCAAAATCGACCGCACTGCTTATTACACAACCGAAATGATATACAGCAATCAGGTTGCCTTACCAGATGTTTTCACATATAACATTCGGGCCGGTTGGCGAAAAGATGCCGACCTGATTCTGGAACTGGTCTACGATCAGATGAATACACTTGGAGGTTTTGATATGCGGAAAAATGAAATGCCTTTTCTCAGCAACACCATGAATGCCAGTAGACTTGGCTTCAATTGCAAACTACCCATTCCGAAAACAAACGGGCTTAGTTTCATGGGATCAGCCATGACCACCCTTTCAGGCAGGAATATGGGGAAAGCCAATATGGTCACTGCCGGGTTTGTGTATCAGGCGATGTTTCACACCAAAGAATCCAAATAATGAAATCTGCTCGAATCGTCCTTTCAATAATTGTTTTAAGTATCTGGGGAATAACCGGATGCGAACGTGAAATCATTTCCCGGAATTCTGAATTTGAAGCTTTAAATCCAGCCAATTCTGATACAGGTGCCCGTTTCTGGAAACCTGTTTTGCTGGTAAGTCCGGATGAATTTCCGGTTGCAACACCAATTGCCGTTACTTCACCTGATTACAAACTGGAGATGCTGGAAATCAAAAGCTGGCAAAACAAAATGACACAGACCGAACGTGACCAGATGAAATACTGGAGCGCCGGAGTTGTTTTGAGATGGAATGAAATCATGCGGGAACTGGTGGCCAAATACAATCTTCCTCCGTATGAAAATGCTGACGGATCGTATCCGATTCCGAATTCGGCGAATCCATTGGC
>DAIOVD010000323.1:0-2173 GCA_036759185.1 Catalimonadaceae bacterium
CCACGAATACCGACGCCCATCGCCTTCCAGTCCATCGACTTCCAGATTCCCTGGTTGATGATCACCTGATGGTGCCCCGGACTGCCTTTCCATTGGTTGAGCCAATCCACATTGGGGGCCGTGTTCATGGCAGAGATTTCGTATCCTTTGTCTTCATAACCCGTCAGTTCCTGCGGTTTGTTCCACATGCATTCCGGGTGTTTGTGGTCGCCTGTGTAGCAACAGGCCGAGCCTTCTGTTTTGCCGGACCAGGAATGCATGTTGCATTTGCCGGTAGGAGGGAAGTTGCTCAGGTCAGCGGCATGGATCTGTGCAACCCGTGTCAGTTTGGGAGAATAGGGGATTTCCGGAAGTTTGAGCGATCTCCGGTACGAGTTGATGTCTATGAAAAGTTTCTCCTCATCGGCCTGCATTTTTTCAGGTTCCCGATTGCCAATAAATGAAAATGACAGAAAAAAGGTGAGAATCAGAAGGACGGTTGGTTTCATACAAGTGCGTTTGTTTGCCGGAACGTTCCGGAAATGATTTTATTGGATTTCTTTTGCGGAATGGGTTCCCCGATGACAAAAGAAGAGAATTGTCCCAATTGTTCCGCACCTGTAAAGGACGAAGAGCGTTATTGTTCTTCCTGTGGTCAGAAAAACAGACTTTCACGGCTCAATACCCGCCTCATCCTGATGGAGTTGCTCCAGTCCGTTACAGAAACCAAAGGTCTTCTTCAATTGGTTCTTCAGCTCATCCGTAAACCAGGAGTGGTGGCCAGAGAATACGTAGGAGGGAAGAGGAAAACGTATTTCCATCCCTTCAATTTTCTTATTCTGGTGGTTGGGATTACCAGTTTGTTTCTGGGTCAATCGCACATCATCAGCAACCAAACGGGAAAGGCCATGGTCAATGCCGGCCAGTTTATGGATGAACATGCCAACATCATTATTTTTCTCAATGTGCCGGTCCTTGCTTTTTACAACTGGAAACTGTTTTCGAAATCAGGCCATAATTTCGCGGAACATCTCGTGCTGGTTTCGTTTTTGTCCGGATTGAAATCCTTGTTTTTTAGTGTGCTGATTGTGCCATGCATCTATTTATTTTCAGGGAAATACTTCTTGTTCATCGGAATATACATGAGTATTTGGATGCTTTATTTCACCTGGGGAAATCTTCAGTTTCTGAACCGGACAGGTTTTCCTGCTGTTTTCAAAAGTATTCTGGTTCCGGTTTTTACCCAGATCACCACAGTACTTATGGTATTGGCCGCTTTGTTTCTGTTTTCGGGAAAGCAGCTTTTACACTGATACCCAGGCTGCATTCTGAGCCGACGATTCAACGACGGCATCAATAAATTTCATTCCCCTCAAGCCATCTTCTACGGTCGGAAAATCGATTGAAAAATTTTCACCAGCTGCCCGGTTTCGACATCCAACGGCGAAAGCCTTGTACAGATTGGCGAATGCTTCAAGGTAACCTTCCGGATGCCCCGCCGGTAATCGTGTGGCCTGAGTGGCTTCCGGTGAAAGTCCATTTCCTCCTGTGCGATACATTTCTATCGGTCGGTCCTCATGTTTCACAAGCAGCGTATTGGGTTCTGTCTGACACCATTCGATACCAGCTTTGTCACCATAGACCCGAATTTTCAGGTTGTTTTCTTCCCCGACTGATATCTGAGACGCCAGCAGGACGCCTTTGGCTCCACCTTCAAACCGCATCAAAACGGACCCGTCGTCATCAAGTTTCCGTCCTTCAACAAATGTAGTAAGGTCAGCCGCCACGGATTCAATCTGCAACCCGGTGATGTATTCCGCCAGGTTTTCGGCGTGGGTCCCGATGTCACCCATGCAACCGGCTTTTCCAGCTTTTGAAGGATCCGTGCGCCAGTCGGCCTGCTTCTGGCCTGTTGCCTCAATCCTCGTGGCGAGCCAGCCCTGGGGATATTCGACCACGACTTTGCGGACGGTACCCAAAACTCCGGAACGCACCAACGCTTTGGCCTGACGGACCATCGGATAGCCGGTGTAATTGTGTGTGAGGCAGAAAAGGCGGCCGGTTTTGTGAACCAGTTGTACCAGTTCTTCTGCTTCGCTTGTGGAAAATGCGATTGGCTTATCACAGACTACATCAAAGCCATTTTCCAATGCCAGTTTCGCCGGAGCAAAATGCAGGTGATTGGGTGTTACAA
>DAIOVD010000324.1:0-2142 GCA_036759185.1 Catalimonadaceae bacterium
TACAAAAACCTGGAAGATCTTCTGGCCAAATACTCCGGTGAAAACAAAACCATCCGGAACAACGGAGGCGGACATTTCAACCACAGCCTGATGTGGAAAACCCTCACTAAACCCGGGACATCCAAAATGCCGGCTGATCTTGAAATTGAAATCATCACACATTTCGATTCAGTGGAAGGGTTTATGGTGAATCTGCAGAAAACCGCTGTTGATCGTTTTGGTTCCGGCTGGGCATGGCTCTGCAAGGCTCCCGATGGCCGGTTGTTCATTACATCCACCGCCAATCAGGACAATCCACTCATGAAAATCGACGGCATTGTACAGGGTAAGCCACTTTTGGGCATCGATGTTTGGGAACATGCCTACTACCTCAAATACTTCAACAAGCGGGCCGATTATGTGGCTGCTTTCTACAAACTCATCAACTGGGATGAAGTTGAGAGGCTTCGCAAAGAGAAATAATCCTTCCTGATGTTTCTAAAAAACCCGGATTCCGGGTTAAAATCAAATTCGGTCCGGTACAAAAGCGGGTGTAGATTTGCGCCCGTTCCGGAAGGGTGATTCCGGACACACTTCCTATTGAAAAAACAGGCATTTTCAGATCTGATTCTGTTCGAGAACGACGATTTCTTTCTCATCAACAAACCTCCGCATACTGCCACTCTCGACGAACGGCACGACGACAAAGGCGACAGCATGCTTCGTCAGGCCAAAGCCTACTGGCCAGATGCTCAGGTTGGTCACCGACTGGATAAGGAAACGTCCGGCGTTCTTATTTTTGCCAAACACCCGGCGGCATACCGTCATATTTCGATGCAGTTCGAGCATCGGCAGGTCACCAAAATTTATCATGCGGTTTCGTCCGGCATCCACGATTTCGAAGGCGTTCTGGTCAATCTGCCCATTTTTCCACTGAAAACCGGGGTGGTCCGAATCGACAAAGCGGAAGGAAAAGAGGCCGAAACTGTTTTCAATACCCTGGATGTGTACAAAGCCCATACCCTGATTGAGTGCATGCCGTTCACAGGTCGGATGCACCAGATCCGGATCCATCTTCAGTGCCTGAAGGCATCGATTGTGATGGATGAATTGTATGGGGGAGAGAAAATCTTTTTGTCCGACATCAAACGGAAATTCAACCTGGCCAAAGAAACGGAAGAGCAGCCGCTGATTTCACGTGTAGCCCTTCATGCAAGAGCTCTCAATTTCGGATTGATGAACGACGAACGCCAGCAGGTGGAAGCTCCGTATCCCAAAGATATGGCCGCTTTGATTCATCAGTTGGAGAAGAATCGCTAGGTTCAGCTCCGGTTCAAAATCTATTTCCAATTTTCCTTCCCAAAAGTTTGGTGAACTGAGGCCGGACTGGTTTTTTTGCACCACCATGTCCACAAACTCCATCGAAGATATTCAGCACGAAATCGTAGAAGAGTTTGAATTATTTGATGACTGGACCGACCGGTACGAATACATCATCGACCTGGGCAAAAAGAATCCCGGACTTCCTGACACCGACAAGCTCGAATCCAACCTGATCAAAGGTTGCCAGTCACAGGTTTGGCTGGTTTCGAAAATTGAAGACGGACGGGTCTTTTTTTATGGAGACAGCGATGCCATCATTGTGAAAGGCCTGGTCAGTCTGTTGATCCGCGTTCTTTCCGGACACCTCCCACAGGAAATTTCGACGGCTGATTTATTCTTCATTGAGAAAATCGGCATGACACATCACCTTGCCCAAACCCGCTCCAACGGCCTTCTTTCGATGGTCAAACAAATGAAGTTTTATGCCCTGGCGTACCAGGCCCAACAGCCGGAACCTCAGGAACCTTTCAACACGTAACTCTTTTTATCCGATATGATACGAATCTCCCAACGACCCGATGCCATCCTTTTACTGGCAGACGGGACGATTTTTCATGGCAAAGCGTTGGGAAAAAAGGGAACCACCGGTGGTGAACTCTGCTTCAATACCGGAATGACCGGCTACCAGGAAATTTACACGGACCCGTCCTATTTCGGGCAGCTTGTGATCCACACGATGGCGCACATTGGGAATTACGGAGTGAAAAGTGATGAAGTGGAATCCGACTCCGTCAAAATTGCAGGGATGATCTGCGATGGATTTACCACTTTCTATTCCAG
>DAIOVD010000325.1:0-2109 GCA_036759185.1 Catalimonadaceae bacterium
CTCCGTCAAGGAGAGAAAATTGTGTGTGGCAGTGGAGGTGCGAGAACTGAGGCATGGAGAAAGTTCAACGTTTAGAGTTCAAAGGTAAAAGAAGGCGGGGAGGGCCGGAAGTATTTTTAAGCAAGGAGAGTTAGGAAAGTAGTTTCTTATTCATAGTCTGAGATTTACAGCAATAAAAAGTTCCACATTATTGCCTCGTATTATTTTTTCGCAATTCGCAATTTGCGAATTGCGAAAAAAAAGACTACACTTGCAATATGAGAAAACACAATGGAATGCGTCCACAGGACATTGCAATTCTTCTGAAAATCTGTGCAAATGGTGGAAATCCATGGAACCTGGCAAGCCTTGCTCATTCCCTTCGGATCAGTAATTCGGAGGTATCCGAGTCTTTGAGCAGAAGCCAATTGGCTGGCTTGATTGATGCGACTAAAAAAAGAGTGAACCGTCAGAATCTGTTTGATTTTTTGACACATGGGTTTCAATATGTTTTTCCACAACACCCGGGGCCTATGGTGAGAGGAGTTCCAACAGCCCATTCCCACCCGTTTATGAAGTCAACATTTACTTCAGACAGTGTTTATGTTTGGCCGGATGGACATTCAAACGAAGTTGGTTTTCAGATTGATCCGTTGTATCAAAGGCAGGTTGAAGCTGTTCACGAAGATGAACTTTTTTACAAGCTGCTGGCTTTGTCTGATGTAATTAGAGTTGGGAAAGTAAGAGAAAAGTCGGTTGCTGTTGAAGAAATAAAGAGGGAGTTTGACCTATGAATCAACACACGAATATTGTAAGAATTAAAGCAGTTGCCAATGCATTAGGTTCGTTGAGTGATTCAGTGGTGTTTATTGGAGGAGCAACTGTGTCTTTATACCCAGATCGGGTTTTGCTTGATGAAGTGAGACCGACAAATGATGTTGACATCATAGTTGAAGTATTAAACTATAAAGAACGGCTCGCCATAGAAGAAAAACTTAGAAACCGGGGATTTACGGATGATATTGAATCTGGAATCGTTTGCCGGTTTCGGGTTCAGGGAATTGTCGTAGACGTTATGCCAACCAAAGATGAATCAATTGGATTTTCAAATATGTGGTATGCACCTGGATTTCAAAATTCCATTCTCCATCAGATCGATTCTCTATGCTCAGTTCGGATTTTACCAGCACCATATTTTGTGGCAACCAAGCTGGAGGCGTTTAAAGGTCGTGGTAACAAAGACGGTCGAACCAGCCATGACTTTGAAGACATAATTTTTGTTCTTGAAAATAGAATGGCCATCTGGCAAGAATTTGCTAATGCCGCTCCCAACCTTAAAAAATATCTTCAGTCTGAGTTTTCGGAATTCCTTCAAATTCCTCACTTTAAGGAATGGATAGATTGCCATGTTGAAAGATCCACCTCCCCCTCAACCAACCGCATCTATTCAGATTTAGAAAAATTTGTCATTTCTCAGGATTTATAAACGGACTGCATTTCCATCACTCCTTCACCACTACCTGCTTCCTGACTTTCACTCCGCTGATCGTCAGTTCAAAGATGTAAAGTCCCGTCTGTAAACCCGATGTATTGATTTTGTGCGGCTCATTCACGGACGGTATCGCACTTTGTCTTCTGATTTCTTTGCCTGTCACATCCCGGATTACGACTTCTTCCAACTGACCACGGCTCGTCTGCACAAACACTTCTTTACCTGCCGGATTCGGGAAAAGCAATATTTCTCCGGCCACAACCGGATCTTCCAAACCTGTTGTCGGAGTGCCGGCCAATCTCACGTTATCAATGTAAATATTGTTCCCGCCACTGGTTGTAAAACTGAACCGGAACCGGAAGTTATTGGAGATAAAATTGGTTGGAATGTTCACCGATTCTTCTCTCCAGTCATCATCGGAAAAGGGAACGTAATTCCCTGTTGAAATTGTTGTCATAGTATTGAGAGTCTGTGGTGTTGAATTCGCAATCCGGGTGGCGAATGTCGTCCAGTTTTGCCCACAATCTTTCGAAAATGTGATGATCAGCTTGTCTTTATTGAAGCTGTTTTTTGACCGGTACATCAGGTTAAACTTCAGTGTGATACCTGTATGATTGCTCAGATCAACAGGAGGGGAG
>DAIOVD010000326.1:0-2058 GCA_036759185.1 Catalimonadaceae bacterium
TTTTTCAAAGATTCAACTACTGGCCCTTTTTATGTTCCCCGGACGCCAATGATTCCTAATTCCTAATTATTTACTCCTTATCGCCTCCACCGGATTCATGTGCGCAGCACTGATGGCAGGTGCAATCCCGGCAATAAGTCCGATTCCCACACTGAGAAGGAGTCCGGTCGTGACGTTTTTGGCCGTGATCACGATGTCGAACATGTCGGAAGGAATGAAGGTGAGAAGTGAAACCAGAAGCAGACCGGCAATCCCGCCGATCAGACTCAGGAATACGGCTTCGAACAAAAACTGGTTGAGGATAAAGGAATTCCGGGCGCCAAGTGACTTCTGAATCCCGATCTGATTGGTGCGTTCTTTCACCGAAACGAACATGATGTTGGCAATTCCGAAGCCGCCCACCAGAATGGAAAAGCTCCCGATGATGGCACCGGCAATGCTGACGGCATCAAAAATATTGGTGATGGCACTGGCAATGAGTTCGGGACGGTTCACCGCAAAATTGTCTTCTTCAAACGATTTGAGTCCCCGCCGGCTGCGCATCAGTCCCCGCACTTCGCCTTCGAGCCACTGCAGTTTGGGGTCGGTAGCCTTGCCCTTGATGGCAATCACTGGCTCCACCCAGCCATTTTTGATTTTGTACAACTCCGTAAACGTGCTGTACGGAATCATGCAGGTGACGTCATTGCTGGGCATACCGATGAGGTTGGCACCCTGGTGAATCATCACACCCACAACCGTGAGCTTTTTGCCTTTCACCGATACCGTCTTTCCGATCGGACTCTGACCAGGAAACAAGGTTTGGGCCATATCGTCGCCAATAAGAGCGGTCTGACTGTTGCCATCCAGTTCGCGGGGTGTAAAGTACCGTCCTTCCGCCAGTCGCACATCGTTGACCAGATTGAAAGAATAGGTAATGCCCATCACATTAATGCCCTCGATGGAGTTGTTTTCGTGCTTCACCAGACGGTCACCTTTGGAGGCATAGAGAGCCACGGCTTCGGCATTCTGGAGATTCTTTTCCAGAAACCGAAAGTCGTTGACAGAGGAAACGGGACGGTTGACGTATTTGTACCAGGGGTAACTCTTCTCAAAAATCCAGGGCCATTTCTGCACATAAATCACGCGATCACCAAAAAAGGACATGCTTTGGCGTATGTTCAGTTCGAGGGAATCGACGAGGGTAAAAACGGCGATGATGGCAAAAATACCCACCGTCACACCCAAAAGGGAAAGCAGAGTACGGAGCAGATTGGCACGCAGCGCACCGAGTGCAAAGGCCGTACTTTCAAAAAAGAGGATGAAAATCTTTCTCAACCGATGGAGTAAAAATCAAATCTACACCGCCCGGTTTCACAATCACAACATTGGAGGAAAAAGAACCGCAATCCATTTCTGAAAGGTATGATTTGAGGATAAAAGAATGGTTGGAATCAGGATGGTACCGTCAGACATTACGGAAATCAGAAATCCTGTATTTACTTGCAGCGAAATGGCACAATCTCCGCAGAACATTCTCGACGAACTGGCGAAAGGCATTATCCGCCCGCTGTATTTTTTGCAGGGAGAAGAGCCGTACTACATCGACCGGATCATCGATTATCTGGAAGAAAATGCCCTGGAACCTTCGGAGCGTGGTTTCAATCAGCTCATTATCTACGGAAAAGACACCACCATGGGCAATGTAATTGTGCAGGCCCGGCGTTTCCCCATGATGGCCCAGCGTCAGCTCGTGATTGTGAAAGAAGCCCAGGAAATCGGCGACCTCAACCGCAAAGACGGACAGGATCTTCTCGAAAAATATGCCGCCAATCCGGTGCCGAGTACGATTCTTGTGTTTGGGTACAAATACAAAAAACTGGATGGCCGGAAAGCGCTTTCGGGCGTTCTCGACAAAAAAGCCATTCTGGTTAATTCAGATAAAATTGCCGATTATAAACTCAACGACTGGATTACGGCTCATCTCAAATCGGTCGGGATTCCGTCCTCTTCATCCGCTGTTCAGATGCTGGCCGACCACATCGGCAACGATTTGTCACGCATCGCCAACGAGCTGGA
>DAIOVD010000327.1:0-2015 GCA_036759185.1 Catalimonadaceae bacterium
AGCTAGTTCAATATCAGACTCGTTTTAAACGCAGAGTAACACGGAGAGAAATTCAAGAGAACCGCAGAGTATTTCAAATTGTAAGAACAGAAATTCGTATGTTTTACGAATGACAACTATGGCACTGCTTAACTAAACGACAGTGATTCACGATTCCACTTTCCTGTTGAAGTCAATCGTTTCGTACAAAAACGAAGAAGCCGCCTTCAGAATCCTGAGATTCCAAAGACGGCTTCGTTCTGAACCTTGTACCGATATTAACGCACAATCAGTTTTTCGGTAAAGACTCCTGATGCGGTCTGAACCTTCACCGTATAGATTCCGGCTGCAAGATCCGTATCAAGGACTTTCATCGATGACCCACTTTCGATTGCTATGGCTGAGCGGTACACAACTTTGCCCAGCACATCTGTCATCAAAACGCTTCCCTCACCCTGGATTTCCCCCTTGATCACAAGGTTGATTTGCTTGCCTGATGCTGGATTCGGATAGAGACTGATCACCTTTCCGGCGATACCAGTCTTGACACCCGAAACTCCGTCCGGTGAAAAGACAAGCTCAAAACGGTTCACCATGCCCTGGTTTTCAGTATCAACCACAAAGCTGTAGATTGGGTTCGCTACGATGTCCTGGACAGTACCAAGGTAATTGTCCCGGATGAATATCGTTGTTCCTGCTGTAAACGATTCAATCCCGGACAGCACAAACCGGTACGTTCCGTTGGATCCCATAAAATGGGTGTTCATCGGTACGATTTTGACATTGTTCAATGGACCCATCGTATTCAATACCAGTTCCTGTCCTGAAACCGCCATTCCGAAATGGAAGCGACCACAAGGCAAATTGGCAACATCCACTTGTTTGTCCCTTCCATCGGTGGCACTTTCACTGAAACGAATTTCTCCGGTATAGTTGTATGTTCCATTCAAGGCCGGATTTTCAAGCAGAATGTTCAGGGTATTATCGGAAGAAGATGTCCGCAGAAAGCTTGCTGAATTGCCCACCTTTACATTTTCTGTGATCGACAAAGTGCCGGTGTAAACACCCGGATCTTCCAGCTTTACAAAGAAACCCTGTCCTGAAGGAATCAGGTTCGGATTTAACGGTGCAGGACCGGCTCCGAGGTATGAACCACCTCCGTTGTACACGCCATAACCACTTCCGGCAGAGTTCCATCGGTAAAAGGAATTGGCCATGGTGGCAGGCTTTGTCCAACCGGCAGCATCCCAGTTAATGGCTGATGGATAGGGATTGGCCAGGAAATTCCATCCCCGGAAAGACTCATCACAGGCAACTGTATTGGGAGAAATGTTTGGCTGACAATTGGTTGGTTCAGTTCTGTTCAGGGTCGGGAAGTTGAAATTGCCTTGTGTGATGCTTCCCACATTGTCGTAGGTTCTGGTTGGGCAATTATCGCTGTTCAGCCATACTCTGAATCCTTGTCCCGGATTTATAAGATCCCCCAGTACTGGCACTCTCCATCCCCTTTTCTGGGCTGTATCAGAGGTAATATGGTGAAATGCATCATTATAGGTGAAGATGGTGGAATGTTGAATTCCCAGTGCCGTTACCCCTTGATTTCCACCCAGATTGGTACCTGCATACATGAGGATATTATCACTCCATTGACTGAAATCTCCACCCTGAACCGACGTTCCAATGAAAAACCAGCCATCACCGGTTCCTGGAATGTACCGCTGCTGGGTTACATTGCCGATAACAGAGGCGCCCGATGGAATGGTGGCAATCGAGGCCGTTCCTGAAGCATCGGATACCAAAATCAAATTGGCTCCCGGACTTACGATCAGATTTGAATTCGAATTGGCCAAGGTTAAAATCCCTTTGATTCTGGCTGTACCATTCACGGTCACATTTCCGGACGAAGCGGGTTTGGTGATGGTTACATTCTGAAAACCAACAGTACCGGAAACCCCCTGGGCGGCAGTTCCATTCAAAACTATGGTTCCGCTTCCGGTTACAGATCCTCCGCCTGTAATGTCACCGCATACATCCAG
>DAIOVD010000328.1:0-2009 GCA_036759185.1 Catalimonadaceae bacterium
TTGCTGGCAGGAAACGACATTCTCCTTTTCCCGGAAGATGTACCGAAAGGAGTTCAGATGATCGAGACAGCCATTGCGAAAAAACAGATCCGCTGGAAAGAACTCGACAAACGCATTAAGAAAATCCTGGCCTGGAAATACCACGCCGGACTGAACCAGAAACCGGTGATCAATCTTGACAATCTGGCTCAGGATCTGAACCTGGCCGAAGACCGGATTTTCATAAAGAATCTTTATGCCGGTGCCATCACCATTGTGAAAAATAAAAAGAGCATTCTTCCATTTCGGAGTGTTGACTCTACGTCATTTTCTTCTATTCTGATCGGTCAGGACAATCCGAAAAACCCATTTCAGAAAGCGTTGAGCAATTATGCGGCTTTCGATCATCACCAGATTCCGGACAAAGCATCCGATGCGGTTTTTGAAGAAGTATTGAAGAAAGTGAAAGGAAAAACTGTTGTAGTTGCCTTTGGAAAACTGAACAATACCCAAAGCAAAAACTTCGGCATCACTCCTCAGATGGAAGCGTTTGTGAAAGCCTTGTCACAAAAGGCCGAAGTGGTGACGGTTCACTTCGGAAACGCCTACAGCACCGGTAAAATGGAAACCTATCCCGGCGTAGTCTGCGCTTATGAATGGAACGACAACACACAGGCCCTTGTCCCGGAAGTGTTGTTTGGTGCAATCACAGCGACAGGACGAATACCTGTTTCCACAGGGTACACCATCAAATATGGAATGGGGTTCGCCACTCCGGAACTGGATCGATTGCGTTTTGCCGAGCCAGAAGAGGTTGGAATGAATTCCGCCATGCTGGCCAGAATCGATTCGTTTGCCAACCGCATCATTGCAGACCATACAACTCCAGGATGCCAGATTCTGGTGGCGAAAGACGGAGCGGTGGTGTATCAGAAATCGTTTGGTTACCAGACCTACGATTCTCTTTCTGCTGTGAACGACGAAACCTTGTACGACATTGCCAGCATCACCAAAGTGGCCGCCACATTGCAGGGAGTGATGTTTCTCCAGGAAAGGGGCCAGATCAATGTGTATGAAAAGGCATCATCCTACCTTCCTGAACTGAAAGGCACCAACAAAGAAAACATCCTCATATCGGAAATTCTGGTGCACCAGGCTGGACTTCAACCCTTTATTCCGTATTGGAAACGAACCCTGCGTTCAGCTGATCTGGCTGAAACGTTTTACTGTGACGAAAAGGACAACAACTGGTTTTCTACAGAAGTAGTCCCAGGAATGTACAGCATGAAAACGATGGAAGATACCCTGTGGAAATGGGTGATTCAATCGGATCTTTTGCCAAGAAATCGTCAGGGTGGCAACGATTACAAATATTCGGACCTTGGTTTCTACATATTGAAAAGACTTGTCGAAACGGTTCTGAATGAACCGATTGAAAATTTCCTTCAACGTCGGTATTACCAGCCGCTGGGTCTGGAACGATTGTGCTTCCTTCCCAAGCGATACTTTCCCGAAATGGAAATCGCCCCTACTGAAAAAGACACCATTTTCAGGCAAAGTCTGGTTCGTGGAAATGTGCATGATCCGGGTGCCGCCATGTTTGGTGGAATTGCCGGTCACGCCGGTTTGTTTTCCAACTCTTACAGCCTGGCGGTGCTCATGCAAATGAACATGAACTTCGGCTATTACGGCGGGCGTTACATGCACCTTCCGCAAACGGTCCGGTATTTTGCCCAAAGGCAGTTTCCCCGGAACCGGCGAGGCTTTGGATGGGACAAACCCTATCTCTGGAGCAAGGATGGTCCGACTTCATCTCTCTGTTCTCCCGAAACATTTGGCCATACCGGATTTACCGGAACCTGTGTCTGGGCAGATCCCAAATACAAGCTCATTTTTGTATTCCTGAGCAACCGTGTTTTTCCGGATGCGGAAAATTCCAAACTGATCAAAAACAACATCCGACCCCGTATTCATGATATGGTGTACGAGGCCATGGTTCAGACCCCGAAAGAATCAACTCCTCCGGTTGA
>DAIOVD010000329.1:0-1959 GCA_036759185.1 Catalimonadaceae bacterium
TGCAAAAACATCCACACAAACCAGGCAAAATATCCTTTGAACTTCACAAAAGGTAAGTCCACCACCGCTTTGTGTTTTCCCACCGTGGCCATGGAGCCCAGATCCTGGTATTCAAATTCTTTCGGCTCCCTCTTTTCCTGCCAGGCCTTCAGGTTCCGGGCCAGGTTGGCCGCCTGATTGATCGCCACATTGGCCACCTGCGGGTGACCTTTCGGGTACTTCGGTGTTTCCATCAAGGCCACATCACCCACAGCAAAAATCCCTTCTGTTTCCTTTATCTGGTTGTACCGATCGACGATGTAGCGGTTGTGATGAAAGACGGAACCGTCCGGAATTCCCGCAATCAGGTTTCCTTTCACACCGGCAGCCCAGATCACGTGCCTGCTTTTGATGGTTTCACCCGTGCTCAACGTCACCAGTTTGCCGTCGTATGATTTCACAAAAACCGATGTCTGCACTTTCACACCCAGCTCTTTGAGGTATTTTTCGGAAGCCTCTTTGGCTTCGTCACTCATGGCGTTGAGGGTGTGGGCACTTCCTTCCAGCAAATGAATATTGAAATGACGGAAGTCGATGTTGGGAAAGTCCTTCGGCAGAATGTTCCGTTTGATTTCGGCAAAAGCCCCTGCCAGCTCCACACCGGTTGGACCGGCACCGGCAATCACCAGATTGAGGAGATGCTCTTTTTCGCTGTCATCCACCGTGAGGAAATCCTCAAAACTCTGCAGGATGGTATTCCGGATGGTGATGGCATCGTAGGTTGATTTCAACCCGAAGGCGTGTTTCTCCAGATCGGCATTTCCAAAAAAGTTGGTGCTGCAACCGGTGGCAATCACCAGATAATCGTACGGAAAAGGACCGATGCTGGTCTGGATGGTCTTCAGTTTCGGGTCAACAGCTTCCACGTCGGCCATCCGTATCTGGAGATTTTTCCGGTTCTGAAGGACTTTCCGCAATGGAAATGAAATGCTGCTGGGCTCCAGCTGCGATGTGGCAACCTGGTAAAAAAGCGGCTGAAACTGGTGGTGGTTGAGTTTGTCAATGAGGAGAACGCTGAACTTCTTGTCATCGAGCGTTTCGATAAAACGGAGACCGGCAAAACCCCCTCCGATTACGATTACGTTTTTCATACGTACGGAGACTTCCGGTGGTTAAGGAACGGGGTGGCTGTTTATCCAGCACCCTTCCTGGCCGGAATTCCTTTTGTAAATAAAACCCTGAAACAGGCCAATTGGTTCCGGAAAATTGAAAATAATGTGGCAGAACTCTGGTGTTTCGCCATCCATTACAATCATTTTTGAAAAAAAAGAGGCTTTGTCGCCTACCCGACATTTCAGGGAAAGAGAGGTACCGTCCTTTGCTGCATACTCTCTTACCAATATGACATTCCGACTGTTTCTTTTAGCCTGCCTGTTCGCTCCGATGTTGTCGCAAGCTCAAACCAATTCCAATGAAAACGCCCTCCGGCTGAAACACTTCTGGCTGGACAAAGCACCGCTCGCCATTCAGGGTTACGATCCGGTTTCATACTATTCCGGCAAAGCATTGAAAGGAAGCAACAAATTCCGGACGGTGTACAAAGGCATCGAATACCATTTCGCCAACGCCAAAAACCTGGAAACCTTCCAGAAAAATCCCGCTGGTTACGAACCAACTTATGGAGGATGGTGCGCCTACGCCATGGGCGCCCGGGGTGAAAAAGTGGAGCCCGATCCGGAGAATTTCAAACTCGCCAATGGCAAAGTCTACCTGTTTTACAAAAGCTTCTTCTCCAACACCCTCGACGACTGGAACAAAGACGAAGCCAGCCTCAAAAAGAAAGCCGACACCAACTGGACCAAAATCCTCCCCTAAACGAAATTAACTCTTCATTCTTAACTTTTAACTCTTTCATCTCCACTGCATTAATTCATCATTCATCATTCATCATTCATCATTCATCATTCATCATTCATCATT
>DAIOVD010000330.1:0-1890 GCA_036759185.1 Catalimonadaceae bacterium
AGCAAAACGGACACATGATGTCGGACCAGATTTCAACTTTCATTTTTGGAGCGGCAGTAGCGGTCATAGTTTTCTTAAGTGAATCAGTGAAAGGTTGGTTTTGTTTTTTGGGCTGTGAACAAGCCGGAAGCGTGCCTGCCAGAATAAGGACTGTCAGAAAAGACGAATAAAAAACGGACGGCATCGCTTGTTGGTTTGGTGGAGCAGAAGGGCAAAAATGGAGAATTCCACTTGTTCGGCACAATGGATTTTTTTTTGACTGTACACACAAAATGAAATTTCCCTGTCATTGCATAAATCAACTCCGGCAATTTCCTAATTTTGAAAAATGAATCATGAACTTGATCGGATTACAACCAGCCCTGACGTGTCAGGAGGCAAGCCCAGTATTCGGCAAATGCGATTTACTGTTGCCCAAATGCTGGAACTGTTGGCTTCGGGTATGACACATGCTGAAATACTGGCAGATTATCCATTTCTGGAAAAAGAAGACATTGAACAGGTTCTCCAATATGCCGCAAGGCTTGCCAATGGCAAAATAGTTCAGATCAAGGCTGCGTGAAATTCATCATTGATACCCAGCTTCCACCGAATCTTGAGGAACTTTTTAAATGGAAAGGCCATGAGGCAAGGCATACGATTCGTTGGCAGAATGGCCACCTGATGAATGACAATGAGATTATTTCAATTGCAAAAAGTGAAGGTTTCATAGTCGTAACGAAGGACAATGATTTTCTCAATCATTTTCTGGTTTCAGGATTTCCACCAGCTGTTCTCATGCTTTCAATAGGTAACATTTCAAACCCAGATTTAACAAGATTTTTATCAAATAACTTCAAGTCAATTGAAGACGCTTTTTTGGCTGGATCGCATTTGGTTGTTCTTCAAACTGACAGATTAATCGTTTGGTAAAATTGGATTCAACTTCGCTTACCGAAAAACCCCACTACCCCATTCTCGACGGACTCCGCGGTGTGGCGGCTTTGATGGTGGTGGTCTTTCATATTTTCGAAGCCCACGCCACCAGTTTCATGGACCAGATCGTGAACCATGGTTACCTGGCCGTCGATTTCTTTTTTCTGCTGTCGGGTTTTGTGATTTCGTACGCCTACGACGACCGTTGGGAAACACTTTCCTTCCGGGAATTTGCCCGAAGACGGATCATACGCTTACAACCCATGCTGGTGATGGGAACGATTGTGGGCGCTCTTCTTTTCTACACACAGGATTCAACCCTTTTCCCAACTATTCATTCCGTTCCTGTCTGGCAGGTGCTGGGACTGATGCTGATTGGATTCACCTTACTTCCAATTCCACCTTCAATGGACATAAGAGGATGGGCCGAAATGCATCCGCTCAACGGTCCGGCCTGGTCGCTGTTTTATGAATACGTGGCCAATATTCTGTACGGACTTTTCATCCGGAAATTCTCTCAAACGGCTCTGTCCGTTCTTGTCGTTTTGTCTGGTGCGGCGCTGGTGCATTTGCTTTTCACTAGTCCGGGCGGTTTCGTTGTAGGTGGCTGGTCGTTGGATGCACAAAACATCCACACTGGACTCTGCCGGGTGATGTTTCCGTTTTTTGCGGGTCTGCTGCTTTGCCGGTGGGGAAAACAAATCCGGATTCCCAATGCCTTTTTCTGGAGCAGTGCACTGGTGATCCTCCTTATGGCCATGCCCAGACTGGGAAGCAAAGAAGAGGTTTGGATGAACGCTTTGTATGAAGCGTTCGCCATTATCCTGTTGTTTCCTTTGGTGGTGAGTTTAGGTGCTGGCGGAAAAATTATTGGAGAACAGGCCCAACAAATCTGTTCCTTTCTGGGACGGATTTCCTACCCCATTTACATCACACACTATCCGATTATTTATCTCTATACCAGCTGGGTGGTGG
>DAIOVD010000331.1:0-1858 GCA_036759185.1 Catalimonadaceae bacterium
TTCCGCACCATGGAAGATGCCTCCGCCGTTGATCTCGATTGGTTCTGGAGAGGATGGTTTTACAGCATTGACCCGGTTGACATCAGCATCGATACTGTCCGTTGGTACAAAATCGATGCCGCAGGAAATGAAATGGCCTTTAAAAAGCAGCCGTTCAAACATCTGGGTCAGACCCGGAATCTGGATGATAAGTCCATTAAATACGCGGTTGATACCGATACCAGTCTTCGTGATTTCTATTACTACAACCGAAGTGGAGACGACGATGAAGGAATGTTCCGTCGAATGATGCAGGCGAGAGATCAGGCAGCACCTTCGGGACCAGACAAAGCACTCGATAGTCTGAAAGCCAAATGGGCTGGCAAGAATTTTTACGAGCTCAGTTTTACCAACCAGGGTGGGCTGGTGATGCCGGTGATTGTGGAATTCACCTTTAAGGACGGAACCAAAGAAGTGGATTACACTCCGGCTCAGATCTGGAGAAAGAATGAGCAGAAGGTGAAAAAAGTGTTCATGAAGGACAAAGAAGTCGCCAGTATCAAACTGGATCCATACAGAGAAACAGCGGATATCAATGAAGAAAACGGTATGTGGCCGGTGAAAGAATTGCCAACCAAATTCCAGCTGTTCAAAGGAGGTCGATTCGGTCGCAATGCCGGCAGTCAGTCTCAAAACCCGATGCAAAAGGCAAGGGATAAAGGCAAAGAAAAAGAGAAGGAGAAAGAAACGAAATAGGGTGGGAGTGAAAAGGGTGCCATCAGGTCATTGGAGATTCCTGGCGTTGATCCTAACGCTGGGAATATTTTCGGGTTGCACCCTGGGCCGCTTTCTTGTGTACAATTTTGCCGACATCCGGGATTATAAGAAGTTTCCGTCCCGTCCATTGAAAGCGTCGGTTGAACCATTCCATTTTCCGGTTTCTACAAATCCAATCAACCCAACCCTGCATTTCACCGATTCCGATCCTGGGATCAAGCTTTCAGAATATCTGAAGAAGACGAAAACCGTTGCCTTTCTGATTATCCGGAGAGATTCCATTTTGTTTGAGCAGTATTTTTCAGGGTATGGCAGAGAATCTCTGGTGCCTTCGTTTTCAGTTGGAAAATCGTTTACCTCAGCCCTCATCGGTTGTGCCATTGCCGATGGTTTGATTAAGTCGGTCGATGAGCCTGCCATCAATTACTTGCCCGAATGGAAAGGACGTAATCTTGATGCCGTCACAATCCGGCACATCCTTCAGATGACATCCGGAATCCGGTTCAATGAGAGCTATGTAAACCCGTTCGGGCATGCAGCCAAATTTTATTACGGACGGAACCTCAGGAAATATGTGGCGAAAATGAAACCCGAAACGGCTCCGGGAACCAAATGGCAATACCACAGTGGAAATACGCAGGTGCTGGGTTTGATTCTTGAGCGGGCATTGAAAGGAAAAACCGTCACCGAATACCTTCAGGAAAAAATCTGGACACCCATCGGCATGGAGCGGGATGCCAGCTGGAGCATCGACAAAAAGAAAAATGGCATGGAAAAAACCTTTTGCTGCCTCAATGCCACCGCCCACGACTACGCCAAATTCGGACGATTGTATCTCAATAAAGGCAATTGGAATGGGAAACAGGTGGTTCCTGAAAACTGGGTAGCGTTAAGTTCAAGACCAGATTTAACAGCTGGTGGAAAGGAATGGTATCAGTTCCATTTCTGGATGCACCGAAACAGGAAAGACTATTTTGCAGAAGGAATCCTGGGTCAGTTTGTGTTCATAAGTCCGGAAAACCAGACCATCATAGTGCGGTTGGGAAAAAGTGAAGGCAAGGTAGACTGGTCTGCCATGTTTGGAATTCTGGCGAAAACAGCC
>DAIOVD010000332.1:0-1829 GCA_036759185.1 Catalimonadaceae bacterium
AAAAGAAAGTGTATCTGGGTAAAGGTTCTAAGTTCTACCCGAAAATCAGTGTCGGGGAATTTCTCATCGAAACCGGCACGTTGAAAACCGGGGATGTCCTGATGATTTCCGGAGCCCATGTTGGTTTCGTTAAAGAAAAACTGGAAACTCTTGTCGTCAATGGCCAGCTTTCCGGTGAAGCAGTGAAAGGTGATAAAATTACCCTGCCCGTGTCTGCTAAAATCACAAGCCGGGATAAGATTTATAAGGTGGTGGAAAACGCGGATGCCTAATCTGATTCAATACCGCAAACGTTGCATTGGCTGTGGGGTCTGCCACGACATGCAACCGGAACTCTGGCGGATGTCGAAAAAAGATGGGAAGGCCACCCTCATTTTGTCTGTTCTCAAAAAGGAAACACATGTACTCCCGATTCCGGAGTTTCAGAGAATCCGCAGCGAAGAAGTAGCGGTTGCTTGTCCGGTAAACATCATCAAGGTCATCTGATTCTTAGCAAAGGTATCCTCATAAAAAAAGCCCGGAACTTCAGGAGTTGCCGGGCTTTTTTGGCGAATTTGTTTCCGTTAGTCTTTCACAAAACGGGCATCCAGTGAGGTGCCGTCCTTAAGAAGGCGGATATGATAAATGCCAGGTGCCAGATTTTCTACATCCAGAGCACCTTCTTCGTTGATGCGGATGTTGACTGTTTTACCTGTGGCATCGGTGACAATGACCTCGTCTGTTTGTGAATTTGCTCCGGCCAGATACACTTTGTCTTTCACCGGATTCGGGAAAAGGGTAAGTGTTTCTGATGCTGTAGCAAGTCGGTTAACGATACGAATTGCCGAATAGTTGGGCAAACCGTTAAGCTCGACTGATTTCAAACGGTAGTACACCACATCCTGATTCAGACGGAACGCATCTGCATCGGAATATGTGTATTGGGCACCGGATTCATTTTTACTTTTTTCAGAAGTGATGGTTGTGAAATTCTTTCCATCATAACTTTTTTCCAGTTCGAATCGGCTCACACCTTTTTCATTCACAGTTTTCCAATTGGTTTCAGCACTGTTGCCTTTCTTCCTTGCGGAGAAGTACACCAGATTCAATGGAAGAGGTACGTTCTGGCTGGTTCCGATTGAGAAGTTGGAAAATCCACTCATGGTAGATCTTCTAACTGTTCCATCACCAAAGATTCGTTCCGGCGTGCCTGGATCATCGAAAACTCCGTTCATACCCCAGGTTCCGGCACCCACCCTTTTGAGGATGGTGTATGAATAAATACCAGCACCTGTTGGATAGTCGGTAAAATTGATTGGTTTCAGCCTCATGCTGTAATTGGTAGCTGTTCCACCCACATTTGGATCCACGATCCAGTAACCCGTTTGCAGGACATCATCATACAATGCACCGGACTCGTTAAACGTCGTCATACTTGTGCCTGGAGCTGTTGTGGTATACCGCACATTCACATCGGTCAGACTACTGATGGTGGTAAATGTGAGGGTCAGTAACTGCTGATCGGTTCCATCGCCCACATTGTAATCATACTGAACGCCGGTTGTAATCGCCCTGTTCAGATTGCCCAGCACATGTGACAAATAGGAACCTCCTGAAATAGCACCGGATGCTGTATTTGTTACCCTAAGGAAATTAGATCCGGTGTTGATCAGGCCATCTGTCAATGTCAGTACGCCTGATGTGCTTACTTCAAAGTCACTTGCCAGCGTAAGAGTTTTTCCTGTGCCGTTCATCGTCAGGTTGTTGATGATGGTGGTTCCATCATTTTGCAGCGTCAATGATTTGTTCACTGTAACAGTTTCGGCATAGGTATTTGATTTCGCACTGAT
>DAIOVD010000333.1:0-1814 GCA_036759185.1 Catalimonadaceae bacterium
CGGCATGGGTTCTCAGTTCAGTGTAACCACCACTTCTCCCTGGAACGGAGGCTATCAGATGATCCCAAGGAAATTGGGCGATATCATCACAACTCCGGTAGTTGGTCCGAAACCAAGGCTATCATTTTCAACTAATGCACTCGTGTTTACTGAAAGTGCCGGCAACCAGGTTTGTCCGATTGTGATGAGCTCAGCTCCTTCTGTTAATACCAGTCCAACCATATTCATTAAAGGTGGAACCGCTACAATGCTTCAGGATTATGCTGGCGTATTTTCTGTGAGTACATCCATCGGACCAGGCACTCAACTGACCAACAATCTACCGATAGAATTTCTGGATGATGCCATCGCAGAAGGTTCTGAAACATTGATTATGGTGATCCGCAAAGGAGGTTTGGAATCGGATACTGCATACGAAATTGGTGAAGATTCCCTCTTCACTTTTACCATTATCGACAATGATTCACCACTTCCAGCAGGCCCCCCGTTCACACGCACAATTGAAGAAGTGCGTGGAGCAAACACCGGCAATGCTGCCGATTCAACCGGACGAAATGTTCGTTTATATGGAACAGTCTATGGAGTGAACCAACGTTTAACCACCACGGGAGGTGGCTACCAGATGTATCTTCGGGATGCAACCGGTGGAATCGGAATCTTCAAAACATCCAGCTTTGCCAATATTCCGGTTCTCAATGAAGGAGACTCTGTTAAAGTAATGGGAACCATTAACGTATTCCGTGGCCTAAGCCAGATTACGCCGGATTCAATGGTGGTAATTGCAACAGGACGGAACCTGAAAAATCCAACGGTTGCGCTCAAGGTAAACGAGTCTCTGGAATCAGACCTGGTCCGCATCAATGGAGTTCAACTTGTAGATCCAACCAAATGGACGACCGGCGTTGGAGCGACTGGTTTCACTGTGAAAGTTTTCAAAGGAACCGACACAATGGATGTCCGTATTGACAACGATTGCCCGCTGTATTCTCAGCCTGCCCCGACTGGTACGTTTGACATAGTGGGAATGGGTTCACAGTTTAGTGTAACCACAACATCTCCATGGAACGGAGGTTATCAGATGATCCCACGGAAACTGGGGGATGTGATCACGACTCCTGTCGTAACTCCAAAGCCTGTTTTGACTTTCTCTACTCCTTCACTGACGTTCACTGAAAGCAATGGAAGTCAGTTTTGTCAAATTCAAATGAACGCCACACCTTCTGTTATCACGAGTCCAAATGTGTTCATCAAAGGAGGGACTGCTTCGGCTGGAACAGACTACACATTTGTAGGTTCTCTGAGCGCTGTGATGGGGCCTGGCACGCAATTGTTGGCAAGTCTTCCTATAGATTTCCTGGATGATGCAGTGACGGAATCTTCCGAAACGGTCACACTTGCCATCCGGAAAACAGGACAACCTTCGGATACTGCGTACGAAATCGGTGCCGATTCTATTTTCACGTTCACAATAATTGACAACGATTCACCACTTCCAGCCGGACCGCCGTTCACCAGGACCATCGGTCAGATTCGTGGAAACAATACCGGCAATGCTGCCGATTCAACCGGTCGGAATGTTCGTTTGTACGGAACGGTGTATGGTGTTAACCAACGTTTAACCACGACCGGCGGAGGCTACCAGATGTATCTTCGCGATGCAACCGGAGGTATCGGAATTTTCAAAACCAGCAGCTTTGGAAACATCCCGGTTCTAAGCGAAGGTGATTCGGTAAAAGTGATGGGCACAATCAACGTATTCCGTGGTTTGAGCCAGATCACCCCCGATTCGATGGTGGTACTTGCCACCGGAAGGA
>DAIOVD010000334.1:0-1799 GCA_036759185.1 Catalimonadaceae bacterium
CCAGTAGAAATGAAATTAGCCAAATCTTAATTGGGTTTTAACCAACTTATGACCATCATATGTCATCAAAATCCTGATAGTCTGATCCGCACATTTAACTACCGGGACGAAGTCCCATGCCTTCGGCTTGGTTTACAACCTTCCTCTCATATTTCGTTCGTAGAGCGCTGCGCTAACTCAACGAACAAGTGGAACTCATAATTCATCATTTCTAACTCTTCATTCTTAACTCTTCATTCATAACTCATAACTCATCATTGCCCCTAAATCACAGGTTCACCCCCCACACGAACAATATTTGAAAACTACACCCTACTCAATTTCGCACCATACCCACCAGCACGGATAACATTTACCCTTCTCCACGGATTGATTGTTTCATCGTTTCGGGCCGACCTTTGGCACAGGTCAAACACGAAATATGAAACCAATTTTTATCCCGCTGCTCTACCTGGCTCTTGCCTTCCTTTTTTCATCCTGCCTCAAAGAAAAGCTGGATCCGGCCAACATCGAGGGAAACTGGGAATACGAAGCCGTACGCTTTACAGGCAACAAATCCGATTCCACTGTTCCGTTCAAAGGCAATTTCACCTTTCAGAAATCAACATCCACCTACAATGCCGGCGGCACGGTCTATGGAGATTTCTGTGTAGGAACCGGCGATTTCCCGACTCTGGCAGAAGTGAGTCCGGGGAATGACATCATCGGGAGCCGTAAAATCGACTTCAACCTCACCAAAGCACAGGAACCCGACAACTACAACTACCGGAATTTTTATACCGGCAGGTATGGCTATCTCTATCAGGGACTTAACAGTTATGGTTTTGTGCGCATGTGCCTGATTTCGAAAGATGAAATCAACATCCGCTTCGAACGATCGCAAAACTCTTATTACCGGTTCAATGTCCAATCCATGAAACTCAAACGAAAATAGACCGATGAAAAAGTACATACTCGTATTGGCATTTTTAGGAAATGCATGGGCTTCAACCGCTCAGATGAAGGACAAATTCTGGGTGGTGTTGGGAACCGAAATTGTCCATGGCAAATTTTCGGGCATATCCCCACAAGTGAGTGATGACCGTTACAAACTTCAGAATACGGCCATTACCCGATTCGAGATCATGGGGAAAAGAGGAAACGCCCTGGTGGATTTCTCTTTAAACAGCCTTTGGTTATTCAATATGAAGAACGATCTGAGGTCATCGTCCCTCACCGAGGAAGGCTTCCACAAAGTCGGGAATATGCCGCTGTTCCGGTTTTGCTACTTTAAACTGAAAGGTGACGAAGGCAGTTCCAAAATGCGTTTCGGCATGGGATGGCAATTCGACTGGCGGAGAGTGGGCCTTCAGAACAACTCCGACAACAATTCTCAAAGTGCCTTCGGAAATCCGGGTCTGTCATACGGCCCTCTTGAATTCAAAGGTCGTTTTGGATTGGGCGGAAATCTTCATCTGGTAAAGCAAACAAAACACGTCTATTCCCGGCTGAGTCTGAGTCTGGATTACAGTCCCGGCAAAATTCAGGGCGTGGCCTTGTATCCGGAAGCAACGGTTCTGGTCAATTTCAAGCGCATTGCCTTGTATGGCGTTGCGAGTTACCGCACCGATTACGTATGGGGAAACCGCCAGACCGCTGAAAACCAATTTGACAACCTTCCCACCAAAACGCACAGCACGATGCAGGAAGTCCGTTTGCAGGTTGGAATTGCGGTTGATGTGTGGGACAAGAAATGAGAATTAGGAATCATTGGCGTCCGGTAAAAAGAGTAATTGCTTCAAAAAAGGGGGTTTTTGAAG
>DAIOVD010000335.1:0-1789 GCA_036759185.1 Catalimonadaceae bacterium
CATAAAAAAAGAGGTCCGCATAGCAGACCCCTTTTCCTGTACAATTTATATTGAAGCTAGTTGTTAATACTGTGCCGCTTTCGGGTCGAAATTCGCCCATCCATCAGTCCAGTCGGTGGCACCAAACGCACCATGGAACCCAACTTGTGTGAAGAATGAAGAACCCAACTTTGAGAAGGTAAAATTGGCTCCGGAAGAAATCGCCCCTGTGCTCACCGCAAAATTCGGATTGGTAGGATAGACTGGCGTTTTTCCGTTGTAGAGATTCACATCAATTCCCAATGTCGTATAATTCAGTTGGTTTGTGTAGGCCACATAACCAGCCGGATTTCCAGACGTATAATAATTCTTCACTGAATCATCCACCAGATTGGTTCCGCCCATAAATGGTTTTGGAGCCGCCTTGTTTCCCAGGGAAATGATCAGGTTATTTTTCACTTCGCCAAGCCCAGCTGAATAGTTATCATATGTCGTTTTTCCGTCGATCCTCAGACCAAATGGGAATCCGGTGATCACGGAATTGAAAATGGAAGTTGCGGTGTTTCTTCTCAGGTGAGCCGCATGCTGGTAGTTTCCGGAAACGGCAGAAGTTGAATCGAACCTTGGTCCGAAAACGGAAATATTTGAAAACACCGGTGCTGTTTTGGGAAGGGCAGTTGTTCCGGATGCATCATTATCTGACTCAAAACTATTGGAGCCAGACTGGTCAGCCGAAAACGGATCGCGAACAGAAAGTGCAAACTGAACCTTTCCTGTGTATCCAAAATCGGTATCGAAATCATCATCCCATGTGCCAAATGCAACCAGATTTTTCGCATTCACTGTTCCTCCAAACCACTCGAAAGCATCGTCACCGGAATAGGAAACCTGTACATTCTCAATCACGGTACCAGAACCAACTCCACCCATGGTGAGACCGTTGATTTCATTGTTTGGAGACAAGGCAATTCCGGCAAATTCGATCCGAACAAACCGAAGAACACCACTGCTCTCAGAGTCGTTTGCTGTACTGTTTTGTGTTCCGAAATTTACAGCAGGAGACACACCTTCGATTGCTGGATTGTTTTGATTCACGTTGGCATTTCCCAAAAGAATGATGCCACCCCAATCACCTTTATCACGTTCTCCGGGTGCTAATTTTGAAGTAAAAATAATGGGTTTTGACGCCATTCCTTCCGCCATCAGTTTGCCACCTTTGGCAATCACCAATGTTCCTTTGGATGCCTTGTCTCCTTTAATGATGGTACCGGCCGGAATCGTGAGTGTCTGTCCGGATTGAACAAATACATAGCCTTTCAACAAATACTGAACGGTGTCAACCAGTGTCATGGTCGAAAGATTTCCCTGTAGAACAACGGTGGTATCATTGTTAGGTGTCACCGGAGTTGGATCGTTGGAATCGTCTTTACAGGAGTAAATGGCAAGTCCAAGAGTAGCCAGTAAGGCTGAACGAAAGAAGAAGTTTTTCATGTAAATTCTGATTCTTATTTGACGGCAAGTAAGGGTTGAAGCGTTAAGCGAATGTTACCAAAGATTTAGGTTTGGGGAAAGAACCGATGCTTTATGTTATCAAATTTCAAACTCGCATCCTCCTGAAAACCAGAAACCCCAACTGTTTCCAGATGGGGTTTCACTGATTTCTTAATAGAAATGATTACAGATTGAAAACGGCTCCCATACTGAAATACGAACCTCTCCGGAAGGTAGAAATGAGCTCATCAGAACTGCTGATTTTTCCATCCCGGTTGGAATCCTGCACAAAGCGGGACTGGTAATTCAGAATGTCGTT
>DAIOVD010000336.1:0-1769 GCA_036759185.1 Catalimonadaceae bacterium
AGCCTGCAGCCACTTTACGGCAACCAGGGCACCGACATTTTTGCCGTTCGTATTCCATGGGACAACATTACCCAGAGCAATGGAATCCCGGATTCGGTCCGTTTGGTACTGTACCAAACAACAGGAAGCCTCGCCAATTTTTCAGCATATGGGCAATCGCCTGTTGGTCTTCCTTCGGGCAATACGGTGACACCACCGGTTAATCTTTTTCATTCCTTCAACATTGTCACACGTCTTCCCCGTGAATCAGAATTTGATTTTGGAAATGTGGAACTGGGCAAATCTGTTGACACCTGCTTTCTGTTCCGCAACATTGGACCAGACGGAAGCCAGATAACAATCAATGGGCCATCAACCATTTCAGGATCTTCGTATACCGCCGTTCTTCAACCAACAACCGGAACCATCCTTGGATCGGAAAAATATAGTGTGCTGAAGGTACGGTTCACACCAACTGCATTGGGACAAGCCATTGGTTCTTTCACAGCCAACGCCAGTTTCGACAATCCAGCATCGCCCTATGTGGTTCATTTTAAAGGAAATGGAATCCCGGCAGCTACACCTGGAATTCAGGTAAAACTGGGTTCCGTCCTTGTATCGTCTGGTTCTACCTCCAGTATTGGCATCGCGGAAATCGGAACACCATTGGATACCGCATTCCGTATCATCAACACAGGTCAGGACACACTCCGTCTGAGTAATGTTGGAAACGTCAGCCCGGATTGGGAAATCGCCACAGCCCCTTCCTTGAAAATTCGTCCTGGCGACAGTACCCGACTGGTTTTCCGAAAGCCCGTTACGACAGCAGGAGTGAACTTCGGGCAGTTTTCCTTCAGCACCAATGTGACAGGCTCCACCAACATCCAACTGGCGGTGCTGTTTCAGGGAGATTCGGTGCTGAGCTGGTTTCCGCCAGTGCCGACTATCAATGACAGTATCACCATTACCTATAAACAAGGATTGGGTAACAAGGCGTTGAAAGACATAAGTCCCGTCTTTGTTCACACCGGTGTGATTACAAGCGGACCAACCGGAACCAATTGGGAAAATGTGCAGGGCACGTTCAACATACCGGCGGATTCGGTGAAACTGTTGGATTTAGGACAGAATCGCCAACAGATCAAATTTCGTATTCGTGATTTTTATAACCTTACGGGCAACCCGACAGTGCACCGATTGGGAATGGTTTTCCGGAACGGAGATGGTTCAAAAGTGGGCAAAACCAGAACGGAGGGCGACTTTTTCATTCCGGTGAACCCCAATCCTGCTACTGCACAAATCCGGGTCCGGACCAGTGGAGGTGCGAGTCTGAGTAACGGAGATACGATTCAGTTTGGACTTTTGCCTTATGGTTCCGTCCGTGATACGACGGTCTGGTTGAAAAATACGGGTGCCGTTCCGTTGGTTTTCAGTCTGATCAATGTCGCCAGTTTCAGTTTTTCACAGATTGGAACGACAACGGAAACTTTGGCGGTAGGCGACTCTGCGAAAGTGGATATCCGTCTGGATGTCAATGGAAATGGTCCTTTGGAAGGATTTCTCAATCTGGTGAGCAATGCATCCAATTCACCAACGCTTCTGATTTACCTCACTGCGCAGGGTGTGGTTTCGAACCGGGATCTACTTTCTGAAAACAGTTTGCAGGTATATCCGAATCCAACTTCCGGAAAATTGAATATAGAGATTGAAGGAGAATTGCCGGTTTCATCGTTTCAGTTCACTGATCTCACAGGCAGGATCGCTTTGGAAGGAAAACGAAAAGCAGGAGA
>DAIOVD010000337.1:0-1754 GCA_036759185.1 Catalimonadaceae bacterium
AATTCAACCCATAACCACTCACCACAAATCACGAACCCTTCACTTACTCCGCTTTCGCCTTCTCAATCCAGGCACCACGCTCGGAAGCCGGCATCGACCAGGGCGCTCCGTTGTTTTCCAGATTGTTGAACATCGAGTTCCATGAGGCCGGAGCCTGGGTGGCTTCCATGATGGAGTATCGTCTCATTTCAAGGATAATATCCAGCGGATTGATCTGGATCGGGCAGGCTTCCACGCAGGCATTGCAGGACGTGCAGGCCAGGATTTCTTCCTGTGAGGTGTAGTCTCCCAGCAGCGACTTGCCGTCCGTTTTCCAGTTCGGGTCCTTGTCCATCGCTTCTCCAATGTCGGTAATCCGGTCCCTGACATCCATCATAATTTTACGGGGAGAAAGCTTTTTGCCGGTGAGATTGGCCGGACAAACCGATGTACAGCGACCACATTCGGAACAGGAATAGGCATCCATGAGGTGTTTCCAGCTGAGGTCGGTGGCGTCTTTTGCACCGAAACTACCGGTAGCAGCCGGGGCACCATTGTCCTGCGACAGACCCAGAGCAATTTTCACTTCGGTGGTGATGGCATCCATATTCCGGATTTCACCTTTGGCATTGAGGCGGGCAAAAAACGTATTGGGGAAAGCAAGTGCGATATGAAGGTGTTTGCTATAGGTGACATACAGAGCAAAACCCAGAATACCCGCAATGTGCAGCCACCAGACGGCTCGTTCGTAAAAAATGAGGGTACCGGTCGGCCAGCCATCCATGAGAAAGCGAAGTGAATCGGTCATCAGAAAAGTGCCCGTTGCCGAATAGTGTTCCACACCCCTCGATTGAAGAATGGCATCGGCCACATTCATTCCCAGAAAGGCTTTCATCAGAAGGATTTCGGAAATCAGAATCAGGTTGGCATCGAGGCGGGGAAATTTGTTGAGGTCGGAAGACTGGAAGCGGGCAATCGACACCACATTCCGCCTGGCCAGAAAGACGATACACACCAGAATGACACCGACGGCCAGGATTTCGAAGAAGTTGATAAGGACAGTATAAAAGGAACCCAGCAGCGGAAGGAAAATGCGGTGGGTTCCGAACAGTCCATCGAGCACAATTTCGAGGACTTCAATGTTGATGAGGAAAAATCCGGCGTAAATAATCACGTGCATGATGCCCACCAAAGGCCGGTCGAACATCTTTTTCTGACCCAAAGCCATGAGCAGCATGTTCTGCCAGCGTTCAGATTTGCGGTCAGAAATGGTCACATCCCGACCCAACCGAATATTTCTTGCAATAAATTTAACTCTTTTCGCAATCAGGAAAATCATGATTCCCAAAAGGATAGCGAATAAAATCTGGCTTACCATGGTGTAGAAATTTAGCGGTTGCAACATAATTATTAAAAACCATTTGGAGTTTGAAAAATGAACCATACTTTTGCACTCCCAAATCGGGATGGGGATGTAGCTCAGTCGGTAGAGCAAAGGACTGAAAATCCTTGTGTCGTTGGTTCGATTCCAATCGTCCCCACAAAATGAAGCCACGTGAACAACGTGGCTTTTTTTGTTTCAGGTCGGTGGAT
Organism: Catalimonadaceae bacterium; assembly: GCA_036759185.1. Classification (GTDB taxonomy): domain Bacteria; phylum Bacteroidota; class Bacteroidia; order Cytophagales; family Flexibacteraceae; genus CAMDMI01. Next base: position 1,573 of record DAIOVD010000337.1, read on the forward strand.
ATTAAACCTGTCTTATCCTGATAATGTTTGTATTCAAAAAACAAAAAAGGCCTTGCCGGAGAGCAAAGCCTTTTTTGTTTTCTTGAAATATGATCACATCCCGTGCTTCAGCAAATCCAGCAAGTATGTGCCGTATCCGCTTTTTACCAATGGTTTGGCCAGCGCCTCGAGTTGTTCCTTAT
>DAIOVD010000338.1:0-1726 GCA_036759185.1 Catalimonadaceae bacterium
TGCTGGATGAACATGGAACTGTTCCGTGATAAGGATCCTGTGTAACTGGAAAAAAGAGATACTTCAATAACAGGAAGTAAGGTATTCAGTGTCGCAACACTGGGTTCGTTCGGGCTGACATCGTCTTTGCTTACAAAATCTTTGCAAGACATGGTGATACTGAGCGATGCCAGAGATAGGATTACGAGTTTTCTTTTCATGATTTTCAGCATCTTAGAAATTGAATTTAACACCCATGTTGTATGATTTGGTATTTGGCATATTGAAATAATCAAAGCCACCAATGTTTGAACCCGCACCAGTCAGGCTGGTTTCCGGATCGACTCCTTTGTAATCAGTCATCAGCCAAAGGTTACGGCCGGTTGCTGTGATTTCAATGGTTTGACCTTCTTTTAGAAAAGGAACTTTTTTTATCAGGTATACAAATGATAATTCGCGGAGCCTTACCCATGAACCTTCTTCAATGTTCATTTCTGTAGCCGCTCCATCACCTTTATAGTTGGCAAAATAATCGAAAGCAGAAATGGCAACATCATTTGGGGTACCATCTGGTTTTACCCCTTCAATCACATACGTTCTTTCCCTGTCTTCTGATTCTGCACTGGCCCCATATCGTTGCAAACGAGCCAATGTACCATTCCAGATCTTTCCTCCCTGACGGATATCAAGTAAAGCAGACAGGCTGAAATTCTTATAGGTGAATGTATTACGAATTCCTGCGGTCCATTCCGGATAGGCACTTCCAAGGTTGGAAAGTGTTACACTCTGAATTGGAAGTCCATCTTCAACAATCAATTGTCCTTTTTCATTCCGTTCCCATGTGGTTCCGTACAATGCACCGTATGGCTGACCAATGGTTGCATAAGCTGCTGGATTTCCGAATCCTGTTTCAAGCTCAAACTCAGTAAGATCGCCAATCAGCTTCTTTACTTCGTTTTTGTTTTTCGTATAATTAACAGAGATATTCCATTCGAAATTTTCAGATTTCACAGGACTTCCACCTACCAGGATTTCCCATCCTTTATTCACGATTTCGCCACCATTGTCCCAGATCGCAGAGTGGCCTGTACTGTACGCAATTGGTCTTTGAAGAAGTACGTTTGTGCTCACCTGGTTGTAATACGTTACATCCAAAGTTAAACGATTATCGAAGAAGCGTATGTCAGCTCCAAATTCAGTTCCGGTTGTCAACTCAGGCTTTAGCCCTGTGTTTCCAATCAGGTTTGATTTTCCATAGCCATTGTAGCCATTGTATGGAAAGCTAAGCCCATTGGTAAAACCATCGGTAAAGAATGGCTGATTGTAATAGCTGTAGGCAGAATATGGAGCAGGTGTGTTGGCCGATTGTGCCACAGCTGCACGAACTTTCACAAGGCTGATATGCTTCATTTCTTTCAGAGCAGGAATCTCCGACAATACAACTGACCCATTCACAGACGGGAAGAAAAACGCCCGTTGGTTTGGACCAAAAGTGGATGAATACTCATACCGGCCACTGGTTCCAATAAAGTACATATTGTTGTAGGAGAAGTTGGCATCATAGTAAAAGGCGGCACTTCTTCTTCTTGATGAACTTTCATCGGCATATCGGTCCGAGGTATTGGAGAGGTTGTAGAAGTTTGGAATTGCCATGTTTCGGCCTCGGCCATAAGTTCCCTGGTTCATGATTTGATTCATGTTGTTTCCAAATGTCAGACTACCAAACATTTTATCATTGAACTGCTTG
>DAIOVD010000339.1:0-1706 GCA_036759185.1 Catalimonadaceae bacterium
TCACCGGTAAACCCCTCACCGGAAACGAACTCTCAGCCGCACTCATGTTTACACTCTCATTATGATGCGGTTGATTAAAAAGGTTTGTAATCGATTTTGGCACACCATGAACAACCCGCTCAATCCCAAATCACTGTTTCCCCTAAAAAGGCAACCTGCATTTCTCATTCATAACTCATCATTCATAATTCATCATTCAGCCCTAAAAACGTTGTTGGTGTTACTAATCGGTTGCATTTCCTTCAAGGTTTCTGCTCAGTTCAACCCCCAATCCCAAACCATTGCCGAGCGATTTTTCCCGGAACCTGAACTGAACATCCGTACTCCTGCTTTTCAAAAGAAAGAGGGATTTACAAAATATGAGGAAATGATGACCTGGCTCAACCAGACCATCAAGCCACACAGCGAAACCGTGTCCTTATCATTTATTGGGGAAAGTCAGAAAGGGAAAAAGATTCCCCTTCTGATTCTGACCCGCAAAAACAACCTTCCAAAAATAAGGGTGTGGATGCAGGGTGGTCTCCACGGCGATGAACCTGCAGGGACCGAAGCCATGTTGCACCTGATCGACCAGTTGCTCAACAATCCGGAATACGCCACCATCCTCAACGAAATTGAACTGGCACTTGTGCCCATGGCCAACATCGACGGCTACGAAAAACTGCAACGGGAAGCCGCCAATGGCATGGACCTGAACCGTGACCAGACCCGTTTGAAAGCACAGGAAAGCATAGCCCTCAAGACAGCCTTCAGTCGGTTTCAGCCGGCGGTGGCACTCGATTTTCATGAGTACCGTCCGTACCGAAAGCATTTTACCCGTATGGGAAAAGCCGGAATTACCAGTCGCTATGACGCCATGTTTCTGTACTCCGGCAACCTTAATGTGCCGCAGGTGCTTCGGGATTTCACCCGCAATACCTTTGTGAAAAACGCAGAAACGGTGCTCGACCAGAACGGGATGGTGCACCATGATTACATCACCACGCAGAAATACGGAGGGCTGGTGGAATTCAACCTCGGATCGGTGCATTCGCGGTCGAGTGCGACGAATTTTGCCTTGTCGAATTGTGTGTCCACCTTACTGGAAATCCGCGGAGTGGGCATCGACAGGATGTCGTTCAAACGGCGGGTGAAGTCCTCCTTTCTCATTGCCCTCTCCTACCTTCAGACGACGATCAAGGAAAAAGAAAAACTGGTTTCGGTTTTGAAAGAATCCGCCGCTTCGCAGCAACCGGTGGTGGTGACATCCGAAAAACTGAAGCGCAAAGACAGCATCCGGGTGATCGATCTGGCCTCAGAAACCGAAATGAAAATGGCCTTTACCTTTCATGACGCCCTTCAATCGAAACCCGTATTGCAGCGAAAGAGGCCTACGGCGTATTTGTTGCAACCGGAGGAAAAATCAGCTGCCTATCGACTGAAAGTACTGGGCCTGGTGGTCGACAGCCTTTTGGAGAACAAAGAGCTGGATGTTGAATCCTTTGAAATGGGCCAGCCAAAAGAAGAAGAACAAAAGGAAGAAGAGGAGGAAACCGAACATTCTGCCGCAGCCACACTCACAAGGACGGTCCGCCGGAATTTCAAAAAGGGAACCTATGTGGTGTACTCCAACCAGCCCCGGTTTCCGCTGGCGGCTGAAGTGCTGGAGCCCGAAAACGCCAATGGATTTGTGGCAATGAACGTGATCAGATCAAAAGGGAACCAGG
>DAIOVD010000340.1:0-1690 GCA_036759185.1 Catalimonadaceae bacterium
CACCGGAGCGGGTTCCCACCAGCCATTTGCCGTCATAAAAATGCAGGGTGTACACATTGGGAAGCGGCTCAGATTCTTCCAAATCCGGAAATAGTTTGCGATCTGCCGTGTAGATTTTCTTTTCTCCGGAAACGGGATTGAACCGTACCAGCTGCCCGTCGGTACAAGCCAGCCACCAGTGCTGTCCCTGTGCTTTGACGGAATGAATGCGGTTTTTATAATACGACGTATCGGCAGGGTTGAGAACCGGTAACACTGTGAGCCAGTCACGGGAAGGTTCATGCACAACCAGACCATCTTCGGTTGCCATCCAGATGCTTCCGTCCTTATTTTCGAACAAATCCAGTATCCGGCCGCTTGGAAAGGTGCCGGCTTTCAACGGATTGTACACCAATGGAAGGAAGGAACTGGACGATCCCTGGTAGACAAAATTCTTTCGTAAAGGACTGGCAAACCATATGTTGCCTTCTTTGTCCTGGGCCAGAGCCGTTACTTTGGTCACCGACATGGTGGAAGGTGCCGTGGCTGTAAACAATACGGTTCCGGTTTTGGGATCGATCCGCGAAACGGAGTTCTGGTCTCTGTCCAGCCACCAGAACTGCTTGTTGTCGGTCATGATCCAGACGCCTTTTTTACCTGTCTGCCAGCGGTCAACACCGGTTTCCGGGATGCGGATCAGTTTTTTATTTTCAATGCGGATGTGGACGAGTCCCCTCGTAGTGCTCACCCAAAGTCCTTTCCCGTTCGGGTCGGGGAAGATGCTTCGGATTTCAGCATTGTCTTCACCCAGCGGATGTGGAAAACCGGGAAGGGTAGTTTGATTGGTCACCTGTTTATCGGGCGTCACCAATCGGAGTGTATCCTGGGAGGAGACCAGCAAATTGCCTTTTTCATCGAATGCGAGACGGTGCGCTCTTTTGACTTTCTGGCTTTCGAACCGCTTGATTTTCATTGATTTGGGATCGAAATACACGAGTCCGGCTTCGGTTGAAAACCACATTTCACCATTGGGTGCCAGAGCCATATTCCAGACCTGATATCCCCGGATCAATCCATCTCCGTCCTCATAGCGTTTGTAGACTTTGGACTGAATGCCATCAAACCGGATGATTCCCCGGCGGGTGCCCAGCCAGAGATTCCCGGATTTGTCGGGTGCCAGGCAGGAAACAGTGGACAAGTGCAATCCGTCCTTCATGCCCGGCCGTTGAAACTGAAAAGGCGGCAAGCCCTGTGACATTCCCTTTGGAAACAGGCTCAGGTGCAGAAGGAGGGTGACCATCACCCGAAGTACATTCAGCGATTTCATGCAACTTCAAAAAGAAGTTTTTTTCATCACTGGTACAAGAGAAAGAAACTGAGGTGTGGTAAATTTTAAATGAGGCGGGTTTGAATGACAATTTCCATGGTTCTCCGGATGATGAAAAACATCGTTTCTCAGCAAGATTGCGAAACCATCTGCCAATCCTGACAAATTACTCCTGTTTCACCAGTTTCAGCGTCTGGTTTCTGGACGGGATTTTCAAAAGATAGACTCCGTCCGGAAGGTGGCTTAGGGACAATTCAGCTGTTCCTGTGAACCGGGCCGATTGTATTTCTTTCCCCATCAGATCGCAGAGAGAAACCGACAGAGATTCTGCCGATCCCGATTGCAAAGTGATCTTGTTGGAAAACGGATTGGGGAAGACGGAAA
>DAIOVD010000341.1:0-1529 GCA_036759185.1 Catalimonadaceae bacterium
GCCATCTGTTTATTTCTGTTGTATTCAGATTGGATGGTCCGCAAAAACGCTCAGAGCACAACATTTGACAACGTTGAGTCCACTCCCACTTTCCGGACAGGTCTGGTACTAGGCACATCAAAATTCGCACGTTCCGGCCGGATCAATCTGTATTACAAGTACAGGATTGACGCAACCTTTCGGCTTTGGAAAGCCGGGAAAATCAAAAATCTCATCATTTCCGGAGACAATGGAACAGTCGAATACAACGAACCAGAAACGTTTAAGGCAGATCTTATTTCACTTGGAATGGATTCCAACCGCATTTTCCTTGACTACGCTGGTTTCCGGACATTCGATTCCGTCGTGAGGTCGAAAGAAGTTTTCGGGCAGGACAGCATCTGTTTTATTTCGCAGAAGTTTCACAATGAAAGGGCCTTGTACATTGCTTCTAAAAAAGGAATTGTGGCCATCGGATTCAATGCAAAAGATGTGAACCTCAAATATGGCATCCGGGTACGTATCCGGGAAACATTTGCCCGGGCCAAAGTAATGCTGGATACCTGGTTTGGAAAGTCGCCCAAATTTCTGGGTGAGCCGGTAATCATTCCAGCAGGTTAATGGAAGATGTTGTAAAAAAAAAGGGAACCTTTTCAGATTCCCTTTTTTTTAAGTTCCGTATTCTTACTCGCAAAACTGATCTACTGATTCATCAATTTCATCGAGTGCCTCATCATAATTGGGTTGCTCTGCTGAAGGAACACAATCACGAATCGACCTCATGTCGTTCACGAAACTTCGAACCACTGAACAGGCATTATCCTGATCCATATAGAGAGTCTGTGAATCGTTGATCCATTTTTCCAGAATAACGATCAGCCGGTCAAGGCAATCTCCTGTTGTACCACCCGGATGGATAACATTTAAGGTGGTGTAGCCATTCACTTCCTGAAAAGTAAGTGTATAGGTGTAGCCATTGTTTGTGGTGATAACATACGAAGCGAATCCATCCGTTGAATTGCTGAGGCCCGTTGTGTTGAGCGATTTAGCAATCCGGACAGGTAGGTTATTTGGCTTAACTGCAGGTTTGGCATCTTCACTTTTCTGGCAGGAAAAGGAAATCAGACCAACCAGTCCGCAGAAAACCACTTTTCTCAAGTGTTGTAGCATAATTGTATTATTGAGGCTTCCCAAAAATAGAAATTATTTTAAAAAGAACAATACGGTCAATGAAGCAGGTTGCGCCAGTGTAGAAGCCCCAATCTGAAAATTCTTAGCTGACGCATCTGAATCTTTGCTGGTTTTGGAGGTTGAAAATGCCAGGAGGCTTGGAAGCGTAAATTCAATTGCCAGTCTCTTTCCGGGATACCATCCCAGACCTGGAGCGACACCAAATCCAAACCCAGTTGTAGGATCTGGTTTAGTACCTCCTTTTACATATTGTGCCGTACTTGTCTGATAACCCAATGCTGCTTCTCCAAATAACTGAAAATTTCCAGTTTCACTCAAAGAATGATAATAGCGACCGAACACACCAAATCCAAAAGAAT